>JAZUCW010000115.1:0-14354 GCA_045639305.1 Candidatus Scatosoma sp. | reverse complement strand
GACTTTGTTACCAAGCATACGCATCGTTTGTAAACCTTCCGCGTCCTGCGCCGCTTCTTCTGCGGTGTTGCCGTGGATTTCGTTCCAGTAATTCGAACCTACAATAGGCATATTGTTAATGGTGAAATATTTGTTGATTACGTCAAAGGTCGTGCTTGCACCCGCGCGTCTGCAACTAACGACTGCCGCCGCAGGTTTGTAGGCAAGGTTCTTCCCGCCGCTATAAAATACTCTGTCCATAAAGCTGACCAAACCGCCCGACGCGGACGCGTAATACACGGGAGAACCGAACACGAAACCGTCGTATTCCGCCGCCTTTGCAACGAATTCGTTTACGCCGTCTTCGATAACGCATTTCTTCGTCTTTTTACAAGCCCAGCACCCTCTGCAGCCCTGCACTTGCGTTTTTGCAAGCTGATAAATTTCCGTTTCCACGCCGTTGGCGTTGAGCGCCTTTGCCACCTCTGCCAACGCGGTATAGGTACAGCCCTTTTCATGCACACTGCCGTTTACAAGTAATACTTTCATCTTTTATACCTCTTTTTTATTTTTATTGTGATTGTAAAATTGCCAAACATTGTTTAAAGGCGGTCGGCAAAGAGATGTTATCGAATATTTCCTCCAAAGAATACGCGTCGAACGGCGCACTCTCCGCGCGCACCCAAACGCAACGGATATCCCAGCGAACGTGGGTGAAAATATGCGTAAAATTTCGGCTCTTTACCTCGTCAAACTCGTACACGCCCCACTCGTTTAAGATTTCTTCGGCGGTTTCACCGTCGCGGATTGGGTAGGAGGGAAACTCGTTCATCCCCCTCAATACCCCCTCTTCTCGTCTTCGGATACAAAATCCTTGCGGCGTTTCAATGAGAAAAATAAAAATCTCTTCTTCGCGTTTCATTTTCTTTTGCGGCAACACAGGGAAGGCGGATTGCGTCCCGTTTTTCCTTGCTCGGCAAAGATTTTCAAGCGGACAAAGATGGCAATTGGGGTTTTGCGGTTTGCAAATCAACGCGCCCAATTCGAACAGGCTTTGCGTAAAATCCGAACAGTCCTTTCCTTGTTTTGGATAAACGGCGGATAAGGTTTGTTCTAAATACCTGCGGTATTTTGTATCAGAAATAGGGGTCGGGTTTTCTTCTATCCTCGACGCCACGCGAAAGACGTTGCCGTCCACCGCCGCAGCAGGCAGACCGTAGGCAATCGAGGCAATTGCCCCCGCCGTATAACTGCCAATCCCTGCAAGGGAGCGAAGTTCTTCCACCGTGTTTGGAAATTCGCCGTCGTAAAATTGAAGAATCTGTTTTGCCGCTTTTTGCAAATTCCTAACGCGACTATAATATCCAAGTCCTTCCCAAAGCTTTAAAAGCTTTTCCTCTTCGCAAAAAGCAAGCGCTTCTACGCTCGGCAAAGCGTCCATAAAGCGTACGTAATATTCTTTTACCGCCTCTACGCGGGTCTGTTGCAGCATAATCTCGGAAACCCAAACCCGATACGGAGTAGGATTTTCCCGCCACGGCAAATCCCGTTTGTTTTGCCGATACCATAAAAGCAAGGGGGCAGGTATTTGTTGAAAATCAAATTTGTCTATACTTTGCATACGTAGATTATAACGGTTGTCTTTCTTTTATCGCCAAAGCGTTGATCTGAATAACCGTTTCTATCAAGGAGGGCAAATGCGGATATCGAACGGGGATAGGCAAGGACATCGACCCGTCCTCTTTTGCGTAGGTTACGTCCGCCTTTCCTTCTTCTCTAATGGTAATAAGGATGTTGCCAATCCCCACGAAAACGCCGGGCTCGCCGCTGAAAATGCTTCGCATTAGATCTGCTCCGCAAATAACGTCTACGTCGCTCAGGCGGGTAAATAAATCGAAAATTTCACGATATTCTTCTAAATCCCCGTACGAATTGCAATCGGGCAGCGTTTCCAATCCGTCAAGCACCACGAAAAGATGAGGGCACCCGGAAAGGGTTGCGCGCTGGGCCAACAATTCTTTCAACGTCGCCACGGCAAGTTCTAAATCGGCTTTGCTACGGATATACGGCACGGTGGCGTCCATCGTTTTTAAGCGCAGCAATTCCCCGTATTCGCTTGCGGGCGAAAGAATAAAAAAGCACGCCTCTTCCCGTTCGTACAAACAGGAAGCCGTAATCAAAAGCCGACGGATAAACCCGCTTTTTCCGCCGCCCGTAACGCAGGTATGCCGAAAGGTAAGCGGACGCAAACGGTTCTGTGCGAATAAAATATTACCCGCCGAATCCTCCCCAATGGGCAAATTCCTTTTTAATGTTTCAAACTCCTCGTCCGTTTGTGCCTGCGATATCGCCGCAGAAATAAACTCGTCCGACCTCATAAAATTCTCCTATACCGCTTTATAAAAAGCTCCCTTTTGCTCTCGCTTATTATACTATATTTTCCCGAAGTTGTCAAGCCCCGCAAAAAGAAAAGACGCGCCGCATTTTGCCTAGGCACGTCCTTACCAAAAAACAAAGAGCACTTTCTTTTCTATTCTTCCTCAAAAGGGACTCTTTTTTTAGTTTTTATTTATACGTGACGAAATAGGAATCTTTGTCGAATTTGATTTCAACCTCCATTTTATTCCCATCCCGTTCAATTCCCAGCGTAACCATATCCCCTTTGCGAACCTTTAATAGCTCGTCGTTGACTTGGTATTGACGGGTAAACTCCGTCCTTTCGCCGTTCAGGACGATATAGTTGATTACGTCGCCATAGCGGAGCTTTCCAAAAGCCGCCTTTTCGCTGGTTATCGCTTGCGCGACAAAGAATTTTTCCGTCAACCTTAATTCGCCGTTGGCGTCTTTGCTTACCGTCGATTCGCTGATATCCAGCGTAACCCCCAGCATTGCGCGTTTGATAACGCCGCCGTTATCCAGCATATTATCGCAAAGATTTTTTACCTGCGTGATCGGCAAAGCGTAGCCCATATTGTCCGTTTCTTCGCCAATCGTTTTTGCGTTGACGATACCTATCAAATTCCCCTCGGCATCAAAAAGCCCGCCGCCTGAGTTGCCCGCGTTAATCGCCGCGTCCGTGCGGATTACGCGATAATCGATTTGATTGTTGTGCACTTCCATCGTGATATATTCCGATTCAACGGAAATAAGTCCGCCCGTAACCGAAATCCCCATATCTTCGGGGTTGCCGATGGCGTATACCTTTTCCCCGATGCTGACGCTATCCGACTCGCCAAGCGTCGCCGCTTGCAGACTGCCGTTTTTGATATATTCGCTGCCCTCGACCTTTAACAGAGCGATGTCGTATTCCACCGCGCCGCCGACGTAGGTCGCGCGCATACCGTTGCCTTTGGTATCTCCGTTTTGCGGATCAAAATAATTTAACGCGCCATATCCGTAAAGACAGATATTTTTCGAAGCACCGCGCTCGTTGCTGGTAAGATCTACCGCCACGTGGTAGTTGGTAACAATCAAAGCGTTGCCCGCCTGCTTGTTGATATCGATGATAACGCCGCTACCTGCCGAAGTGTAATAGCTAATGCCCGAACCACCCAAGCCCTTGTTCGTGTACGAAAAACCGCAGTTGACGCTGACGACAGACATAACGTTTTTAGAAATGACGTCCACGTTGTTGTTTTCCGTTACCGTCAAGCCAAGTTCTTTACAAAAATCGAGGAAAGAACCTTTAAACCCCTCCTCTTTCGCCATCTCGTATAAATCGCGAGCCGTAATATCCGCAGCGTCCTTGCCGTCGGCTCCGTGCAGGCTTTCCAGCCATTCTTTTTCCGTCCCGACAAAGCCGTTTTTCACGGCGATATCGTAAGCGTTGACAACCTCTTCGTTACACGCCGTAACGCCTACGAATAAAGTCGCCGCGCAAAAAAGAGATAGAATGGCTTTTCCTATTTTCTTCATATCGTCCTCCGATAATGCAGTTGATTTTACACAATAATTTCTCTTAACTTTTAGTATACCCTATCTTTTCGTTTAACAGTTCACAGTTTTTTGAAAATTGGGTGAAGAAAGAAAAAACAACCGCCGTTTATAAACTCTCCAACTCGTCCAAGGATAATTGAAACGAAGCGATAAAATGCTCGAAAAAATACTCAACCTCAGGGAGATTGCGCGCGTGCAAGTCCTCTTCGATGCTTACTTTTGCTTTCGAAAATTCGGTGTTCCCCGAACGCAACTCTTCCAGACATTTGATATAAGCCGCGAGCCGATCCGCCGCCTTTACGAGTCGGTATTCGACGCTGTTTTCGTCCGCCAGCACGTAGGGCGCAATTTCGCCTTGCATTTCCTTGGGCAACGTCCCCACGATTTTTTCACAGGCACTCTTTTCAAGCTGTTTATACGCGCCGTGGATGCTGTTGTTATAATATTTAATCGGCGTGGGTAAGTCCCCCGTCATCACTTCACTCGTTTCGTGATACATTGCGTACAGCACCGTTTTCAAAACGTCGGCACTGCCGCCGAACACTTCGTTATGTATCGTTACGAGGGCGTGCGAAAGAAGCGCAACCGAGTGGGAGTGTTCCATAATATTCTCTTCCCGCGTCGAGCGCATCAGTTGCCAACGCTTGATGTATTTCATTCTGTCCATGTACGCGTAAAAATCGTGGCGCATAATTTTTTTCCTTTCCGTTTTATTTTTTTCTTGCAAAGCGTTGACAAACGCTTTTTATTGCGGTATACTGTTATTACAAAATTAAATATCCGTCGTGGGTGCCCTACAAAGGCTGAGATTATACCATTTGAATCGGCAAGGTAATACTTGAGCGAGAGATTGAGAGTAATTTTTAATGCAATGCATACGCAAAACGTTGCGGTTTGCCTTAAAAAGCTTTTTTACGCCCACTCCTTTTAGGTTTGGGCGTTTTTTTACGTACGACGGACAAGGAGGTTCTTTTATGTTTCTTTTTTCCCTCTTAGAGGTCAGCGCGAAAACCACCGACCTCGTTAAATGGATTTCCGTCGGCGCTATCATCCTGCTGTTTGCCGTCGTCGCCCTGATTGGGTTTAGCGGTAAAAAATACAGCGCGAAAAAATTAGCGTTTGCCGGAATCTGCGTTGCAATGTCCTTCGTGCTTGCCCTTATCAAATTTAAACCCGTACAGTACGGCGGGTCAATCACCCTCGCGTCCTTCGTACCCGTCCTCATTTTTGCCTACGCTTACGGGCCTGCAGAAGGGTTTCTCGTCGGGTTGTTACACGGGCTGCTGAACTTTGTCGAATCTCCCTATATCCTCACACCTGCTACCTTCATTTTTGATTATTTGTTGGCGTTTGCAGGAATTGGTTTTATGGGTTTTTGGGGCAAGATTAAACGCAAAGAAAAATCCGCAACGCCCGTTGTTTTGGGGTGTGTGTGCGTCTTTTCTTTCCGATTTTTAGCCCATCTTTGTTCGGGTATGATTTTCTTTTTACAGGACGCCGTATGGGTTTCTTTGCCCGATTGGGCAATGGGGAACGCCTTTATGTATTCCCTTATCTACCAGTGCGTATACGTACCCGCAGACGCGCTGATTGCCACCCTCACCCTTTTCGCTTTGGCAAAAACGGGCGTTTTGGATAAGCTCGTAAAACTTCTGCGCCGTTAATAAACGGCAATTTCGTCGAAAATAGATTTGTTGACGATAAGCTTTTTCGAAGGCAAGTCTACCTTTACAACGACACCTTTCACAGCAGGGAAAAGAATTTCTTTCCCTGCTTTTTCTATGGTATAAATATCCGAAGCCAAGTTCTTGATATCCTTCACCGAGCCAAGGAATTCTCCCTCTTCCGTTTCACAGGAAAGCCCGAGGATATCCACGATATAGTATTGCCCTTCTTCAAGCTGAGGCGCGTCGTCGCGGTCACCCTCTATCTTTTTGCCACGGAAAAGCTCTGCGGCGTTGCGATCGGGAATCCCACGCAAACCAAGGTATACTGCGCCGTCCGTCCCCACCCGAAAGGAAAGGATTTTGTACGACTCGCCGTCAATATATACTTTTCCAAACGCTTTCACGTCGGTAGGGAAATCGGTAAAAGTCTTTACCTTCAATTCCCCCCGAATCCCTTGCGGTTTTAACACTTCGCCGATGATAAGACGATCCATATTTTCTCCTTAATCGTAAGGTCGGCGCAGGGATTTCATCGCATACCTGCCCCTATCCTTGTATTGAAAAATGCCAAAAAAAGGCTTTTCGCTTGGAAAGCCTTTTTCTTGTTGCGCGCCTTTTATTCGACGTCGGAATCTACCGCTTCGCCGCCGCGTTCGCTGATTTCGATTACGTATCTCTTTTCGTTTGCAGGCGTTGCCGCACGAACGATGGTACGCATCGCTTTCGCAATCTTGCCCTGCTTGCCGATGACCTTCCCCATATCGGAAGGAGAAAGCACTACGGTTACCTCGATTACGCGGTCTTTTTCATTGACGACGTATTCGACGTTCTCCTTGTCTTCAGCAAACTGACCGACAATGTATTTAATCAGTTCCAACATAATAAACCTCTATTTTACGGCTTATTTGGATTTTTTGCCTTTCGTCTTGGAAGGGCTGAGTTTCGCGCTCTTTTCGATAGCACCTGCTTTTACGAGCAAGTTCTTAACCGTTTCCGTGGGCTGAACGCCTTTTGCAAGCCAGTCTTGTGCTTTTGCGTTGTCGATCGTAACCTGTTCGGTCTTTGCGGAAGGGTTGTAGTGGCCAACGCAATCGATGTATTCGCCAGTAGCAGCCTTTCTGCTGTCAACGACTACGACACGGTAGATAGGGTTCTTTTTGTCGCCCATTCTGAAAAGTCTCATTTTTACCATAATTAATACCTCCAAAGTATCTTAAAATTTTTTTCTTATTTTTACGGCTTGCGCCGTTGTTGATGGATTTTTGTAATGCGGAATTCGGAATTCGGAATTCGGAATTACGGACGGGTTAGATACGAGCAAGACGAGCCGCAACGATGAAATGCGAAGTATATAGACCGTCATTCGAAACTGTGGAGAAGGGTTGCAGATTGGAACAAAACACGCGGTTCTGCCCGATAGGAGCGTACATAGACGTACGTGACTGAGGGCAGGTTCCGTTTTTGTTTCAAGGTGCGCCCTTATACACGGTTTTCCTTAGAAAGGAAGACGGAGTTTGCCTTTGTTTCCCTTCAACTGTTTCATCAGCATTTTCGTTTGTTCGAACTGTTTTAACAACTGATTGATTTCTTGCACCGTCGTACCCGAACCTGCTGCGATACGGCGTTTTCTTTTACTGTCGATAATCGAGGGATTATCGCGTTCTTGCTTGGTCATAGAAAGAATCATCGCTTTCGTGCGCTCGATACGCTTTTCGTCGATGTCCCCTTCGTTGACTTTTAATTTCCCTGCGCCTGGCATCATGGATAACATCGCTTGCGCGCCGCCCATTTTTTTCATCATCGAAAACTGTTCGAGATAATCGGTCAGCGTAAACGTGTTTGCCAACATTTTTTGTTGCAGTTTTTTCGCATCCTCTTCGGTGATTGCCTGCTGCGCTTTTTCAATCAAGGACAGCACGTCGCCCATGCCCAAAATTCGAGACGCCATACGGTCGGGGTGGAAAGGTTCGAGATCTCCCATCTTTTCACCAACGCCGATAAATTTAATCGGCTTGCCCGTTACCGCTTTGATGGAAAGACATGCGCCGCCGCGCGTGTCGCCGTCCAGCTTCGTTAAGATAACCCCCGTAACCGCCAAACGGTTATTGAAAGTCTCGGCTACGTTAACGGCTTCTTGACCCGTCATCGAGTCCACCACGAGCAAGGTTTCGGTTACTTCGATTTCTTTTTTGATATTCTCCAACTCACGCATGAGATTGTCGTCGATTTGCAAACGGCCCGCAGTATCCAAAATCACGGTGTCGTAGTTCATCGAACGCGCGTACTCGATGGCTTGTCTTGCCGTCTTGACGGGGTTTTGCGTACCCTTTTCAAAGACTTCGACTTGCACGTTTTTCCCCACGACTTGCAACTGCGTAATCGCTGCGGGACGGTAAATATCCCCTGCCACCAGTAAGGGGCGTTTGCCTTGTTTTTTCAAATGCAACGCCAGCTTTCCGCAAAGCGTCGTTTTCCCTGCACCCTGCAAACCGCACATCATAATCACGGTCGGGAGTTTGGGCGAAACCTCTAATTTTGCATTTTTCGAACCCATCAATTCGACGAGTTCTTCATTGACGATTTTGATAACTTGTTGCGCGGGATTCAAAGATGCGAGAATCTCCTGCCCAACCGCCTTTTCGGAAACTTCGGCGATAAACTGTTTTGCAACCTTTAAGTTGACGTCTGCCTCCAAAAGCGCTACGCGCACCTCACGCATTGCCGTACGGATTTCCAGTTCCGTCAATTTGCCGCGCTTGGTCAGTTTGGAGAATATATGATTTAACCGTTCCGACAATCCGCCAAATAACGCCATCTTACCCTCCTTTTACCGTTTGGTTTGTTGCAGCGCCTCGATTTGCGCCTGCAATTCGGTGATCGTGCGTACGAACCCGAGTTTTTCTTCATAGCTTTCGAGTTGCTTTCTGCTTTTTTGCAGGCAATCGGACACGCTTTGTCTAGACACCCCTTTCTCCTCGGCAATCTCGCCAAGCGAAAGGTCGTAATTGAAATATAGGTCGGTAATTTCTCTTTGCGTCTTCGTCAAAAGCGGAGAGTATTGATCGAGGAGTTGAAGAAATTGCAAATCGTCTTTCATACTCAACCCTCCAACCTATTTTCTTACGCTATTATACACTATAAAAAATACAGTGTCAAGCAAAAATACTTGACACCGCGAAAAAAATTTGTGTTTTTTCTAAAATAGTTGCAAAAGATCCACGAGAATCGCAAAGCCGAGCAGGAAAATAATGCCAGCAAAGTGGATAATCGCCTCCACTTTTCGATTGACGGGCTTTTTGCGAATCCACTCGATAATGCAAAAGATGATTTTACAACCGTCCAAAGCCGGGATTGGCAACAGATTAAACACGGCGAGATTTACGCCGATAAACGCCGCAATATAAAGGAAAGAGAACGGACTGATTGTAGCCGCTTGCGCGGTCGTCGTGATGGTCGTAACGGGACCGCCCATACTGTCCATCCCCAGTTTTCCCGTGATCAGTTCGCCAAGGGAGCGAAGAACCGCCGTGCCCATTTCCCAGGAATATTCAAACGAAGCGCCCATGGTGCGCCAAAATCCTCTTTGTAAGGTCGTGGTATACACCTTTAACCCCAAGGCGTTTTCCAAAACCTGCGTATCCGCCATATTTTCAAAATCGGCGTCCGCTTGCAAAACGAGGAGCACTTCTTTTTCTTCCCAGTCCTCCCCGTGTTTACGAAGAACGGTAACGGGGACTTCGTCCCCTGCCTTTTTCCCCTGCAAGGCGTCTATGCAATCGGTCATCATCGAAATATCTTTCCCGTTTATCTCCAACAAGATGTCCCTTTGCGAAAGATAGGGAGTTTCCCACGCCTCGTGTTCGACGACCATGCCGTCTTTGTAATCGGTGGGCATCACCATACACATCGGCTCGCCGTAAATCCCAACCATGATGATAATAAGCAGGAGCGCCAACAAGTAATTCATCACCGCACCCGCCAGCAAAACCAAAATTCGTTTCCAAGGGGCTTGGTCGTTAAACCGTTCGCCTTTCGGTTCGGGATATTCGTCCTCTTGCTTTTCCTCGGCAGGTTTTCCTTCCTCCGAGCCGTCTATTTCCGTTTCCGTAAACAACTCGTCCGCCAAGTTTTTCTCGTTATTCTCTACCCTGCCCCCTTCGTTTTCTAAATCCGCGGAAATCTCCGCCTCCTTTGCAGGGTCTTTTTTTTCTTCCTCGTCCGTTTCGTCCTCGCCGTCAAACGCACAGTACCCGCCCAAAGGAACGAGGCGCAAAGCGAACAACTCGCCCGTTTTTTTACTGCGTTTTTTTAACAGCGCGGGACCAAACCCAACGGAAAACTCGTTGATTTTAAAGTCCAACCTTTTCCCGACGATATAATGTCCGAATTCGTGTATCGTTACCATGGCAAGCAGGACCGCCACGGCAAGCGCAATACCGCCGATGCTCTTCATTACTCCACCGAAGGTCGCCAACAAATATACTGTCAATACTCTCTCTCCCTTTTACTTGCTTTGCACGAATTCTTGCGCAAGTCTTCTCGCGCGCGCGTCCGTTTCTCGTAAGCTTTGATAACTATCGGGGCAAACCCGTTCCGTTTTTTCTAATGCGTATTCTATAGTTTCCGCAATCGAGCAAAAAGCTATCCGTCCTTCCAAAAAGGCGCGGACGGCAATTTCCCCCGCACCGTTCAACGCGCAAGGGTAGTTATCCCCAAGTTCCGCCGCCGCCAAGGCAAGGTCGTAACAAGGGAAACGCTTACGCTCCAAAGGCAAGAAGCGAATACCGCCCAGTTTCTCAAAATCCAACGGCCGCAAACCGCAATCAAAACGCTCGGGATAAGTCAAGGCAAGCTGGATTGGAAGTTCCATCGTGGGATAACTCATCTGTGCCAAAATCGCCCCGTCCTCAAATTCCACCATCGAGTGAATAATACTTTCGGGTTGCACGATGGTATGGATTTTTTCCAAAGGCGCGTCGTACAACCATTTCGCCTCGATAACTTCAAAACCCTTATTGAGCAGGGTTGCACTGTCGATGGTGATTTTTGCGCCCATCTGCCACGTGGGGTGTTTGAGCGCCGAAGCGGGCGTAACCGACTGCAATTGCTCCTTCGTATACGAATAGAACGGTCCGCCGCTCGCGGTGATAATCAGCCGCCTAAAAGGCGCGTCTGCGCGGAAATGCAACGCCTGCCAAAGCGCGGAATGTTCGCTGTCCACGGGCATTAGATTGATACCTGCCCCCTTGATTTCACGCATTACCAGCTCGCCGCCGCAAACCAAGGTCTCTTTGTTTGCCAAGGCGATATCCTTTTTTAAACGAGCGGCTTTCAGACTATATTTCAAGCCCGCAAACCCGGTTGCGGCAACAAAGGCAATCTCGCCGTATTCCACCGCTTCTTCCGCCGCTTTTTCGCCGCAGGCAAACCGCACCCCCGCAGGAATCTTGTCGGCAATCTGCGCCCCCGCTTTTTCGTCCACGAGAACGGCGTATTTAGGCAAGAACTCGGTTACTTGCCGTAAAAACAAGTCTGCGGAAGAATGGGCAACGAGGCTTTCGATTTTAAATTTTTCGGGATAACGGCGCACGACCGAGCAGACCTGTCTGCCGATAGAGCCCGTCGAACCGATGAGCGAAAGGGTCTTCATAACGCCCTCCTTGAAAATTGGGTTATACGAGAATGGAAATGAGGGTAAACGCCGCGTACACGACGATGGTCGCAAACAGCGTGCCGTCCAATCTATCGAGCGCGCCGCCGTGCCCGGGCATAATCTTGCCCATATCTTTTACCCCTAATTTGCGTTTGATACAACTCTCTACAAGATCTCCAAACGCCGTTGCTACCGCCGCAAACAAGCCGATAACAAGGTAGACGGGCAGCCAAATAGACATCTGTGGATAACCGCCGACCACGATAGCGTTGTAGATAAAGTAAAGCGCCGCCGCGCCAAGCATACCGCCGACCAAGCCGCCAATCCCGCCGATAACCGTTTTGTTGGGGCTAAGATTTGGCGCTAATTTTTTCGGTAAATATTTTTTAAAGGAAATACCAAAGACGTACGCAATCGAATCGGCGCAAGGCGACACGACGAAAATCAGCAAAATCATAATCCGCGAATCGAGCGCAAGGTGTACAAGTTTGGGGTCTGCCGCCGTGTGGTTGGTAATAACGAGCAAGCACAAAAGAACCGTGGGGTAGATTGCGGAAAGCAAGGAAATCCCCAAGCCTTCCAAACTCGTTTCTTCATGACGAAGCACGAGCAAGGAGAGCAGCCCGACCGCCAATACGAACAACCCCAAAAAGACGATAATAAACCCGCTGATCGTTCCAAAATATTCCGCTAAAGCACAGAAGGGCACGACCACTACGGCAAAGGCAAATACCAAGCCCCGTTCGACCGCCGTGGTTTTCTCCTTCGTAGCACGAAGCATTTCATACGTTCCAAGCAAGGCGAAGGCGTAAATCATTCCGTCAAAGCAAAGATCGCCATACCCGCCGGGCAAAAAGATTTTCAAACAGAAAAACGCCGCCAAAAGCAATACGTATAAACTGCCCGATAACAATCGTATTTTCATAAACTCTTCTCCAAAGCGTTACCTTAAAAAACGCAAGGGCGGTCCGTGAAACGTAATTCAACGCGTACCTGCCCTATCGCTTTTTATTCTTGTGTGGTTAGCCAAGAAAGACCGAATTAAATCAGGTTTTTTCGATAGATTTTGGCAAAGGCGGGCGCAGTCGTATCGATATACTACAAGCACGCATTTGACGAAAGATGCGAAAAAGACTGCTTTTAGACTGATTCAACTTGGTCTTACTTGGCTAACTGTTCGTCCGTCTTTCCAAAGCGTCTCGTGCGGCGGGAAAATTCCAGCACCGCTTTGTCCAGCTCTTTATCAGAAAATTCGGGGAACATTTTATCCGAAAAATACAGTTCGGCATACGCCGCCTGATACAGTAGGAAATTGGAAAGCCGCACCTCTTTACCCGTACGGATAATAAGATCGGGATCGGGCACTTCGCCCGTATACAAAAGCGAGGAAAAGCTTTCTTCCGTTACCGTTTGCCCTTTCTCCACCGCAAGATTGACGGCACGGACGATTTCGTCGCGCGCTCCGTATGCGAGCGCTACGTTGATACCCTTGCCCTCAAAATGCGCCGTTTCCGCTTCCGATTCGTGCAAAATCTTCTGTACGTCGTCGGGCAGCAGCGCTACGTTTCCAATCACACGCAGCCGCGCACCGCGCGCGCAAAGCCTACGCATATATTCTTTAAAATGATTGCGGATCAGGTTAAACAACCCCTCCAATTCCTCTTTAGGGCGTTTAAGATTCTCCGTAGATAACGCGTATACGGTAATATAATCCACGCCCAAGTCAAAGGCGCGCTCCATCAGCCCTATCATACGCTCCATGCCCTGCTTATGTCCAACGGAACGGGGCAAAAACCGCTTTTTTGCCCAACGGCCGTTGCCGTCCATAATCATGGCGATATGCCGAGGAATTTTCGTCTCCCCCGTTATTTTATTCTTACGAAGCCCCACAATAGACCTCTCTTTTAAACGGACATCAATTCTTTTTCTTTTGCCGCAATAATCGTTTCCAACTTGCTCATATACCCCGAAACGAGTTTTTCAACGTCCGCTTCACAACCCGTTGCCTCGTCTTCGGAAAGTTCTTTCGCCGTCTTCATCTTCTTGATGGTGTCCATGCCTTCACGGCGGTGGTTACGAACGGCAACCTTGGATTCTTCGCCCATTTTCTTGGCTTGTTTTACGAGTTCGCGGCGGCGTTCTTCCGTCATATCGGGGAAAACCAAACGAATAACGTTGCCGTCGTTGGAAGGAGTCAACCCGATATTCGATTGCAGAATTGCTTTTTCAACCGCTTTCAACAAGGATTTGTCCCAAAGGCTGATTTGCAAGCACTTCGCATCCAGTGCCGAAACGTTGCCAAGCTCGATAAGCTTGCTCATACCGCCGTAAGCTTCCACTTCCAAACGGTCCAAAATACGAGGGTTGGCTCTGCCGGTACGGATTGCGCCGTAGTCCCTTTCCAAGGCGTTAAGCGTATTTTCGCATTTTTCTTCCAATTCGAACATCATTTCTTCAATTTTTTCGTTTTCAATCATGGTTTTCTCTCCTTTCCGTTTCTATTTATACTTTGATAATCGTACCCAAATCTTCCCCGCACACCGTGCGCACGATCGAATTTTCTTCGTTCAGCCCAAACGCAAGGGTGGGAATATTGTTTTCCATACACATCGTCGCCGCCGTAAAATCGATGACCTTCAAACCGCGGTTGATGATATCCGCATAATGCAACATTTCGTATTTTTTTGCATTGGGATTGGTTTTGGGGTCGGAATCGTAAATGCCGTCTACGTTCTTTGCCATCAGCAAAATATCCGCGTCGATTTCGCAAGCGCGAAGCGCCGCCGCCGTATCCGTCGAGCAATAGGGATTCCCCGTGCCGCAGGCAAAAATAACGATTCTGCCCTGTTCGAAATGCCGAAGGGCTTTTCTCAAAATAAAGGGCTCTGCAAGCGATACCATATCCAGCGCCGTCTGCACGCGTACGGGCACGCCGCGCTGTTCGATTGCGTCCATCATGGCAAGCGAGTTCATAACCGTCGCCAGCATCCCCATATGGTCCGCCGTCGTTCTGTCCATGTTCGTACCCTGACGTCCGCGCCAGAAATTCCCCCCGCCGATAACCAAACCGACCTGAACCCCCATATTATGGATTTGTACGATTTGTTCGACTACGGGAG
>JAZUCW010000114.1:0-6227 GCA_045639305.1 Candidatus Scatosoma sp. | reverse complement strand
CCGCTTGGCCTCCGACTTGTGGCAAGCGATAAAATCCGCCTCCTCGATAAGGTAAGGGGAACGTATCGGCTCGTCTGCTAACCGTAGATGGGATATCGTAATTCCGCCCGATTTTTTCGAGTCGTAGTAAAAATAACCCTGCACGTATTTATCCGTATGGTTGCCGAGAATTTTTATAGAGTTTTTGTTTGCGCCTACCGTTCCGTCTGAACCCAAGCCGTAAAATTTGCAGCGATAGGCGGAAGTAGCGGGGGAGAAGGGTTGCGAAAAATCCAAAGAAAGTTGGGTTTTATCGTCGTCAATTCCTACGGTAAAGGGGTGTTTGGGGTGCGCGCATTTTAGATTTTCATAGACGGCGTAGCACATGGTGGGGGTGAATTCTTTTCCGCCTAACCCGTACCGTCCGCCAAGAATCTGTACGTCCGTTTTTCCGCCCGATTGCAAAGCGGCGCAGACGTCGAGAAAGAGCGGCTCGCCAAGACTCCCAGGCTCTTTCGTGCGATCGAGTACGGCGACCTTTTTACAGCTTTTCGGCAGAGCGGCAAGAAAAGCGTCTACGGCGAAGGGGCGGTACAAACGCACCTTGATAACGCCTACTTTTTCGCCTCGCTTGATAAGCTCGTCCACGCATTCCGTTACCGTTTCGGCGGCGCTGCCGATAACGGCGATAACCCGTTCGGCGTCTTTCGCTCCGTAATAGTCGAAAAGACGATATTTTCTGCCCGTCAGTTTAGAAACCTCGTCCATCACGGTTTGCACCGTTTGCGGCAAAGCGGCGTAGCGGGCGTTTGCGGCTTCGCGGGATTGGAAATAGACGTCAGGGTTTTGCGCCGTACCGCGTACGCTGGGCTCGTCGGGGGATAGCGCTCGTTTTCTAAAATCTTGCAACGATTGCTCGTCAAGCAAGCCGCGCATCTCTTCCTGTGAGGGGATTTCAATTTTTTGGACTTCGTGCGAGGTGCGGAATCCGTCGAAAAAGTGCAAAAAGGGCAGGCTGGATTTTATCGCGCAAAGGTGGGCGACGAGCGCCATATCCGCCGCCTCTTGCACGGAAGAAGAGGCAAGAAAAGCAAACCCGCTTTGCCGACACGCCATCACGTCTTGGTGGTCGCCGAAAATACTCAGCGCGTGCGTGGATAACGCCCGCGCACTGACGTGGAAGACGGCGGGTAAGAGTTCGCCTGCAATCTTATACATATCGGGGAGCATGAGCAAAAGTCCTTGACTGCAAGTGTAGGTGGTCGTCAGCGCTCCGCAGGTAAGCGCGCCGTGTACGCTGCCGGCAACCCCGCTTTCTGATTGCATTTCCACCGTTTTCGGGACTTTGCCAAATATGTTCGTTTTGTTTAAATTCGCCCACTCGTCGGTGAGTTCCGACATCGGGGTGGAGGGAGTGATGGGATAGAGAAAACAAAGTTCAGTAAAGGCGTAGGCAGCGTGTACTACTGCCTGTCCGCCGCCTAGAGTCGTTTTTTGCATAAAGTCTCCTTTTTTTGTTTTCAGTATATGCTTTTTAAAAAAAGAAATTGCAAAGTCTAAAAAATTAACTTTTTTCATAGATTTTGAAACGGACAACACTTGCCAAATCCATTTTGCTGTGTTACAATAATGATACGAGAAAACTCGTTATAAGGAGAAGGAAAAATGGTCAACGATTTTATTTTTAAAAAACCCGAAGAAGAGGGGGTAGACTCGGCAAGAATTCTTAAATTTATCGAACGAATTAAAGAGAGAAAAACCAACCTGCACTCGTTTATGTTCGTCCGTCACGGCAATATTATTGCGGAGGGGTATTACAAACCTTTTTTCCACAAGGACTTTATGCACCGTTTGTATTCGTGCAGTAAAACCTACGTATCTTTGGCAATCGGCCGTTTGATTGGCGAGGGAAAAATCCGTTTGGAAGATAAGCTCGTTGACTTATTCCCCGAATATCTCGATAGAAAACAGGACGAGTGGATGCAGGATTGTACGGTGGAGGACGCCTTGAAGATGGCGGTTCCGATGCTGACGGATACCTATTTTGATTTGCAATATAACGAATGGGCGTGGACGTTTTTCAATCGTCAAGAATCGTTAAAGCCTGCGGGCACGGTGTTTAGCTACAATACCTCCGCATCCTTTATCTTGGACGTGCTCGTGGAGAAACTTACGGGCATGACCTTCCTCGAATATCTTCGTCCCGTCTTTGATAAAATCGGCGTAAGCAAGGATATTTGGTGCGTCAAAGCCCCCGACGGATTTTCTTGGGGTGGCAGTGGCGTCGTTTGTACCTTGCGCGACTTTGCAAAGGTGGGCGAGCTTATTTTGCATAAGGGCGAATACAAGGGCGAACAGCTTTTGCCTCGCTGGTACATGGAGAAAGCTACGAGCAAGCAAATTTGCAATCTCCAAGACAACCATTTCAGTACGCGTGCAACGTGTGGGTACGGTTATCAGATATGGATAACCAAGCACGGCTTTGCGCTTTACGGCATGGGCAGTCAGTACGTATTCTGTTTCCCCGATAAGGATTTTATGTTCGTGTGCCAAGGGGATACCCAATGCAATAACGATACCGAAGGGGACTATATCTACGAACAAGTCGTACACGAAGTATACGAATATTTGCAGGACGAGCCGATGGAAGATAAGGGCAATTACGCGCGTTTGCAGGAGGAATTGAACGGGCTTTCTTTGCACGTGGATTACGGCGAAGCACACTCGGATTTCGAAAAGGAAATCAACGGCGTAAAATACGTTTTAAAGCCTAATCGTATGGGTTGGAAATGGTTCTCGCTTTCCTTTGAGGGAGAACAAGGGCTTTTGCAATACGAAAACGCGCGCGGCGTAAAGAAAATTCCGTTTGGTATGAATACGTTCGTGCAGACGACCTTCCCTGAGGCGCATTATTACGATAGACAGGTTATGACGCCTGCAAATAGAGAATTCGACTGTTTGTGCTCGGCAAACTGGACGGAGGACAAAAAATTGTTGCTCCGCGTATATATCGTAGATATCAACCTTGGCAGCTGGTTTACGACCTTTGGTTTTAAAGGGGACGAGGTAGGGGTAATGATGCATAAGCGCGCCGAATTCTTCCTCGACGACGGCTACGTCGGTTGGGCAGGCGGTAAAGCGGAAAAATAAAAACGCCGTACCCTTGCGTATTGTGTCGAATTGCGCTTATTTAAACCTTAAAAACTGAAAAAAGACGAAATTTTTTTCACTTACCCCCTTGCTTTGTAGGAAGAAATGTGCTAAACTATATAAAAAGAGGAAATATGTGGAGAGGTTACGAATATGAATATTTGGCACGATATTAGTCCCGACCGTATTACGGCGAAGAGTTTTGAGGCGTATATTGAAATTCCCAAAGGCTGCAAGGCGAAATACGAATTGGATAAGGAAACGGGGCTTTTAAAGCTCGACCGCGTGTTGTACACGTCTACGGTATATCCTGCGAATTACGGGTTTATTCCCCGTACGTTTGCAGACGACGGGGACCCGTTGGACGTTTTGGTTTTGTGCGGGGAAACGATTTATCCGCACACGCTCGTGCGTTGCTATCCCATCGGGGTCATTACCATGATCGACGGCGGATCTTTGGACGAAAAGATTATCGCGATTCCGTTTGGCGATCCGACCTATAACAGTTATTACGATATTCACGAGCTGCCCAAGCACGTTTTTGAAGAAATGATGCATTTCTTCGAGGTCTATAAAACGCTGGAACATAAGCAAACGACGGTAAAAGAAATTTGTCATCGCGACGAGGCGATGGATATCATTAACAAGTGTATCAATACGTATAAAACTATATTCACCAACAAATAAGGGGGATGGCGCATGAAAAAATATCCTATTAAATCACCTGCACACCAAAGTAATTATTTGCGAAAGCGCATTGCGAAAAACCGCTCTCGCGCGGCGTTCGTCGGTGTCGTTTATTTATTTGCATTGCTTGCGCTTGCGGCGGCCGTTTGTTTCCCGATGCTTTCTTCTGGGGCGTCGGCAGGCGGCGTAACCGAATTTTGGAAGGCGTTTTTACCGAAAAACATAAAGGCGATTAACTTCCGCAGCGGCAGCGACGTTTTGCATTTTGCGAACGTGATTTTGTACGCGTTGACCTTGATTATTCTTCTATTTAGCGTATTGCGCGCGCTTGGCAAGCTGAATTGGCTGTTTAAGCGTAAGGCAAGTAAAACCTACGGGTTTAATCGCAATAGATACGCGATGGAATCGCTTGGAAAAACGTTTGGCGGTTGCTTTGCTTGGGTTATCAACGTCAATCTTTTTGCGTATGCGTTTTCGTCTGACGCAAAGATGAAACTTTTGCTTCTTGTCGTGCTTGGCGGCGGCGTGCTCGTTGCTTTGTTTTGTAACGTGCTCGGTGCAAAAGTCAGCTATTTTGATATCGAACAAGGCGGTAAAATCGTAGAACAGGCTCGTCCCGTAGGCAGAGTGGTTCCGTTCGTGCGCAATCTTATTCAGCTTTGCGTGGCGTTTGGCGGGGCGTACCTTTTCTTGCGTGCCAATACTTTGGATACATACCTTTCGCCCTTGCTTACCAAAGGCGCAATGAAAGGGTATTTTGATAGCAATTTCCTCGTGTATATCCCGATGGCGTTGCAATGCCTGTCCTTGCTGTTTATTATGATTTTGATTAAGCACGCTACGGGGATTGCAGAATATTCGCACGACGGCGCAGACGGCGCAGGAATGAAAACCTTCCGCGTGGTTACCTTCCTCTTGTTCTTGACGGCGGCAGGTACGGCAACGTTCCGTTACGTGCTCGGAGAGGCGAATTTGGAATGTTTTGTGGGTTGCATCAAGGTTATTGATAAAGGCGCGGATTATACTTCGACGATTTTGGCAGGGGTTGCGCTGGTATCTTTCATTATCGAGGTGGCAATGCGCAAATTGCCTCGCGAGCGTTTTGATACGAACAAGACGGCGGTTTATTCGGTAGGCGAAGAAAAACCTGCGGAAGTCGACGTGGAAAGCTTGTTGTTTGCCGCGAGCGACGACGTGGAAGACGAGGACGTTAAATCAATGCTCTTTTCGATGCCTGAAACCATCGAGTCGATGGGAGAAAAAGAACTCGCCTGCCCCTATTGCGGACAGCGTTTGCGGGTAGACGGAACTTCGAGAAGATACCGCTGCCCTTCCTGTGAACAAATCATCAACCTTTAAAGAATAATAAAAGCGGCGGAGAAATCCGCCGCTTTTTTGCTCTTAAGCCAAAAAGGCGAAAAAAGTAGTTGAAAATGCTTGAAAAACGGCTTGGTTTGCGGTATAATGTATGGTATAATGTATAAAGAGACGGACGAGGGTCCGTGAAAGAATGGAAAGAGGTTTGTTATGGCAAAAGAGAATCAGTACGTAGAACAAATCGCGGATATCAACGGGGATTTCCCGCAATGGTACACGGACGTCGTTTTAAAGACGAAATTGGTCGATTACGGCCCCGTAAAAGGGACGATGGTTATTCGTCCGTACGGCTATGCGATTTGGGAAAATATCCAAAATGAATTGAACGCGCGCTTTAAAAAACGCGGGGTACAAAACGCATATTTCCCCTTGCTGATTCCCATGAGCTTTTTCACCAAAGAAGCGGAACACGTAGAGGGGTTTGCGCCCGAGGTTGCCGTGGTTACCGTAGCGGGCGGCGAAACGCTTGCCGAGCCTTTGGCTATCCGTCCCACTTCCGAAACGATTATCGGTACGATGTGCGCAAAGTGGGTACAGTCTTATCGTGATTTGCCCTTGAAAGTAAACCAGTGGTGCAACGTAATGCGTTGGGAAAAGACGACCCGTCCTTTCCTTCGTACTAGCGAGTTCTTGTGGCAGGAAGGGCATACCGTACACGCTTCGGCAAAGGAGGCGGAAGAAGAAACGCTGGGTATGCTCGAAACCTATAAAGAATTTATGGAAACCTGCCTTGCTATTCCCGTGTTGACGGGCAGAAAGACGGAAAAAGAACGCTTTGCGGGCGCGATTGAAACCTACACGATGGAAGCGATGATGAAAGACGGTAAGAGCTTGCAATCGGGTACTTCGCACTATCTTGGACAAAAATTCGCAACGGCGTTCGATATCAAATACCTTGGCAACGAGGGTACGCTGCAAACGGCGTATACGACTTCTTGGGGGGTATCGACCCGCCTTATCGGCGCGGTGATCATGACCCACGGCGACGAGCGCGGCTTGGTGTTGCCGCCCGTGGTTGCGCCGACCCAATGCGT
>JAZUCW010000113.1:0-5527 GCA_045639305.1 Candidatus Scatosoma sp. | reverse complement strand
TCTTTTTTTACAACCGAACGTTCCGCCCCCCTAAAAAAGGAGCGAAACGTTTCTTGTTTTTATTTTATTTAATTACGATTGCACGCACGAAAATATCGTTCGTGAAACCTTGAACAGCATTAAATTTCACACACGAAATATAATCGTAGGCATAATCCGAAAGATCGATTTCGAGTACCGCCCATTCTCCTTCCGTCATGTTTGCTTTAATTTCAATCCATACGTCCTTATTGGCACCGTAATCGATTGATTCCTCCGCACTTTGCGCACCGTACGTAGAAATAACCGCCGTTGCGCAAGAGGTTCTGTTTTGGTAAACGATATACAGTTTGCCACCGTCTACAACCTCGAAATTCTTCAAGTTGTTATTCGCCAAATAGAACATTTGGTTTGCAGCCGAAGTGTTTAACTTCATCGCAGACAAACTTTCAAGATAGCTGCCGCTTACCCAACCGTCTCCAGCCAAATAGCTTTCTGCGACCTCTTTATTGGAAAGGTCGATACCGTTGCCGTTCAAGCCGTGGAAGGCAATCGAATGCAGATACACCGTACCCGTACCAACGAAGTAAATCTTAACCCCCGTCAAGTTAGTGAGCTGCGTAGGAAGTTTCACCTCTACGGGCGCAGGGTTTTCCTTGGAAAGCGCAAACAGGTGTTCCGTTGCGACGCCGTTACAATCGAGCACGAGCTTAATTTGTTCTACCGACGAATCTTCGGGCAACGTATAGCGCAACGTCATCGTATCGTAAGCGTGCAAAGCAAAATTGTTAAACGCCTTTTCCACAAAAGCGTTGCTTGTTTCCACCACCGCTTTCGCCGCGTACGCTTCAGAGGTAAAGCTTACCCCCGAGCTTGCAATATAACTTTCCACCTCGCCTTCGGTCAAGAAGTTAAGACCCGCTACGGGGCGGACGAGATCCGCGTCAAATTTACAGAATTCGAACGATTTCAAAAGATATGCGTTATCCACGCCGTTGCTGTTCGCCGCAATACGCAAAGTCTTTAAGGTACCCGTAATGCCGTACATTTCACTTAAAGGAATCGTGATGGTTTCCGCCGCCTTCATCGTTGCGGGCAATTGAGCCTGCAACATGTACTCGCCACCGTCTTCCGTCATCAAAATAAATTCGAGATACGGGATCCAACCGTAGTTTTGCACGGTCAACTTAATACTGCTGTATTCTTCCAATACGATCGTCTGGTCGATCGGTTTCAAATCGACTTGGTTATATTGCGCTCTAAACGGCATATACACAAGCAAACCTTCCGTCTTGTTGTATACGTCAACGTATTGTTCTAATCCAGTATGGTCGCACATAAGCCCCGATTTATACGACGACTTATCCGCAGGGAAATCAAAACCCGTGATATTCGAACGGGTTACCCCTTCCAATTCTTCTGCGGCGTCGTTTTGCAAGAAATCTTCCGCAAACGAATCTTTCGCCTGCTTCGCTTCTCTATCCGCAAGGTCGGTTACACCCTTGATTTCTTTGATGTGCAAATTGTACGCTTCGCTTTGATCTGCCGAAGGTCTTAAATATTGATACTGCAAACGAAGCAAGCCAAGTTTGGAGCTGTTTGCCCATACGTAAGTCCCGTTATACATCTTAGAACTCAAATCAAAGGTCGCCGTTATCCAATCCCCATCCACGGAATATTCGTTAGGGTTCATCGTATAGGCAACTTCCATACCACTGAAAGCACCCTGGCTGAACGCATACGTATCGTCTTCGTACATACTCGACCAGTATAATACGAGATGTCTACCGCAGTTTGCCCCTAACTCATCTTCGTAAGGGTTCTTAAAGGTAACCTCAATCTTCTGCGTACGAGTAATATCCAAGTGCAGGTTTTCAATTATGATATGCGGATCCATACCCGCAGGCGAATACCCGAAGTTTACGTCTACGTAGCCACCGTCGCCATCGTCCACGTAATTGATACCGCCAAAGTAGCCACCCTGTTCGCCTGCGCCGCCCGCAACGCCGTTGAAACGGCTAGCAATCATTTCCGCGTCAAAGTAGATGTATTCGCTGCGCTTTATATAAATTTCCGTATCGGAAGTAATCGGCTGCGTGAAATCAAACTCCGTTTCACAAGCCTCGTCCGCATAATATCCAAGCAATTCGTAGCCGTCGGCAATCTTATCCGCGCGTTCAACAAAACCGCCCTCAGCAACGCTGGTTTCACGTTTTAAAACGGCTTCGGTTCCATCAGTGAGGTAATATTTCACGTCGCAACCGATAACCCAGCGCGCGTAAAGCGTCATACTCTTTTTCACCGTATCCGTTTCAAAATCCCATTTTTGGGTATACGCTTTGGAGGTATACCAACCCTCTAATTGATAGCCGTTAGGGTTCTTTTTCGCACGGATCGAGGGTTCTTTTACCCAATCCCCGACCTCCAAATCTTTCTGTTGCAAGGGATTCGTGGTTTCCAACTGATCGTAATCCTCTGCACAAGGATCGAAGGATACCGTAATCGATTTTTCTTGAACAATCGGCGAATCGCTGCCGCCTTCCGTCGTATCCGAATCGCCGCAAGCAGCAAAGCAGCAAAGCCCAAACGTTAAAGCACAAATGGCAATTAAGCCTTTTCTCAGCCCTTTCATGATTTTCTCCTTGAAAATTATTATAAAACGGGAAGAGAAACGACGAGGTTTTCCTTTCTCGCCTTCTCCGCCGCAAACACACATAAATGTCCGTAAATCGAATCGGACAACGCCGTAATCGACGCCGATTCTTCTACGCCGTTTAGATAGGCAATCAAATCGCGCATAATTGCCAAATCTCCAACCCCGTGACCGTCTCGGCTTGCCCGAAACGACACGTCTTCTTTTAAGTCGATAATCTTTACAACCCCGTCAAAAGAGTCTTTCGAATATTTCCGCAAGGCAAGTTTATCTTCAGAGAATTTCCCTTCAATTTCACCGTCCGTCCCAATGATACGAATACCTCGCTCGGCTTTCGTTGCGCCGCCTACGAGCATAAACGTCCCGCACGAGCCGTTTTCAAAGGTTACGATAACCCCCTGTCTATCTACGAGATCTCTGCCTGCGATATAGGCGCAACGCCCGTAGTTATCCTTGCGTAAAAATTCAATTTTCTCCTCTTCCGTAATCTCTTCGAGGGGTTTTTCCAATTTATCCCATACGAGGAAGGGCATAACCCTACGGTCAAGATACTGACGAATTGCCGAATATTGACAACTCCGTTCGTATTGACAATCGTAGCAAAATTCCGTTGCGCCCTCCGGCATATTTTCCTTAATGAACTGTGCCCTACAACCCAGCGAAGCAACTTTTGTCGGCGCGGTGGCGTTGTTCAGCCAGCACATCAAGTCCATATCGTGACAGCTCTTCGTCAACAATAATCCCGAACCACAAACGTCCTCACTGTTCCATTTCCCTCTGTCAAACGAGGTAACGTAATGCGCAGCGCAGACGTTTTCGTTCATTTCAATCGTCATAATTTTGCCGATTTCCCCCTCCAAAATCAGCTTTTTAATCGCTTTATAATAGGAGGTATATCGAAGCACGTGACAAACGAAAACCTTACAGCCTTTTTCTTCCGCTTTACTGCGGAGAGACAAAAGCTCTCTTTCCGTCTGCACGATCGGCTCTTCGATTAGCATATTATAGCCTGCCTCTAAAAGCTGCATCGCCGTTTCGTAATGCTTTTGGTCCATCGTCGCGTTGATGGCGATATCACAAGGTATGTTTGCTTGCAGAAAACTTTCTACGTCCGCAAACAACCTATCGTCTGGCAGCGAATAACGCAACTTTGCCCGATTGCGCCTATACTCGTTGGGTTCTACTACTGCCGCAATCGCAAGCTCGTCGGGATATTCAAGCGAATAGTCCGCATACACCTGTCCACGGTTACCGCAACCGACGATAACTGCCGTGCATTTTTTAAAATTCCAAGCCTTATTTCCCTCTAAAATCGCCGTAATCTTATCCGATTCTTTCTTGTATTTTCGCAAAGCACGATAATACGTTTCTCGGCTAGAAAAACCAGAGGTGAAAATAATTTCGCTGATGGTATGCGAACCGCGCAGCCGCTTTTCGATTTCAATCGATTTTTTTACCCGCACGTAATTGAGGTAGGAGCGCAAATTAACTCCGAAATATTTGTTAAACGCCGAGGAAAAATATTTGGGACTATACCCAAACATCTTCGATAAGAACGCTAAGCTTAATTCCTCGTTAAAATGCTCGTCGATATATTGACGCACCCGATCAAACAAGTCGTCCGCGCGCTTTTTACCTGTATCCGTAAAGAGCATCTCCGTATCGAAAGCGCCGATAAAATAATTGACGAATCCCCTTTTTTCGTAGGTATTATTATGCCCCAACTCATCCGCCGCACGATTAATCATCGACAGGATTTTTTTCATCGTGCCCGAAGGAAGATGCAATTTATTATTAAACCGCTTTTCCCCGTTGGTTATCCCCAAGAGGTAATCCTGTTCGATAACGACGGAAAATCCGCTAACGGGAGAAAGAATTTGCACTGCATACGATTCGAAAAGGTTGGAAACGAACACGTCGCCGCCTTTACAATTATATTCCGCCTTGTGAATCGTGCATTTGATTGACCCGCTTTTTATCAAAAGGAAATGCACGGTGTTATAATAGCTTTTCGCCAAAAAACCCCGCTCGGTCGTTTCTCGAAACTCGCAAATGCGAACCCCGTCTAAAAACCCCGACATTTTTTGGCTGTTTTGCATTTCTTCCATTATAACTTCAACCCTGCGGCAAAATCACCGCTGCCAAAGAATTTCATACTGATAACCGAAGTAATGATAAGCGGAATGCTCGACAAAATATACATTGCATAGATCGAGCCTTTGTCGTTGATAAAATTCGTTTCCAAATTCTTCATCGCAGGCATCAACGTTAAATTGTCTCGGAGGATTAGAATCGGCCATAAATAATCGTTATATACGGACGAAACGCTTCCCACGAAGCAATACAAAATAATCGGCAGCGCAAGAGGTACGGTAAAGGTCAGATACAGCTGCATATCGTTCGCACCTTCTATCCGCGCGCTTTCATAAATCGCTTTGGGTTGCTGCGAGAAGAAGGTTCTAAACAAGAACAACGAAGTAACCTGACCACCCGAAAGAATGGGCAATAAATACCCCACGTACGAGTCTTTCAATCCCAGCGTATTGGAAACGAAAGGCACGAGTACGGGCATACCCATAATCGAGGGCAACATCATAACCGCCAAGAAGAAAATGAAAATTCCTTCTTTAAAATAGAACTTTTTATAGGTAAACAAGTACCCCAAAATCGTACCGATTACGCAGGTTAAAAAGGCGGAAATAAACGCCAACAAAACGCTGCGCCAAAAATATACGTTCATACCGTCGATAAGACCAGGCCCCGACCACGCCAGCGAAAAGTTTCTGCCGATCGTAGAAAAGAACCCTTTCTTCCAAAAGGACGGGAATCCGAAAATATTCCCCGACACCGCCGCATTGTCCTTCAACGAATTGATAATCGTCAAATACAAAGGAA
>JAZUCW010000112.1:0-9294 GCA_045639305.1 Candidatus Scatosoma sp. | reverse complement strand
CCTTTTCGAATGCGTCCAAGCCCTCTTCTATCCGCCCGTCCTTTTCCATCGTAAAGGTCAACGGCGCGAACCAGATGCCACGCGCGTCCCGATATTCTTTTTTCAAATCCGCCGTCGAATCGGACGAAACCTCAAATAAAGCCATGCTTTCTTTTCCTCTTCCGTTTTTTTTCATTATACCACCTCCTTTTTACGTTGTCAAGAGTATTTTACAAAACGCCATTTCTTTCCATAACGGAAACAGAAATATTTTTTTGTAAAATGCAAACTTTTTTTCCTAAAAGGCTTGAAATATCTCTTAAAACACGCTATAATAATAGCGTATGTTATCACATACATTCCCTATAACCCAAAAAAGGAGACTCGCACATGACTTTACAAGACTATCTCCTCTTAAAAAACGGATCGGATGTGCGCGGCGTTGCTATGGACGGCGTAGAAGGCGAGCCCGTTACTCTAACGGAGGAAGCGGTGGAAAATATTGCAAAAGCGTTTTGCGTTTGGCTGCTTTCCCGCACGGGCAAAACGCGCGTTACCGTTGCCGTAGGCTACGATTCCCGTATTTCCGCCCCGAGCTTGTGCGACGCGGTCGTACGCGGCATCACCCTTTCAGGGCACGACGCCGTCGTAACCGGTTTATCCACGACCCCGTCTATGTATATGCTCTTAAAGGAAGAATCTTCCCCTTGCCTCGGCTCGATTATGATTACGGCAAGCCATCTTCCTTTCAATCGCAACGGTTTAAAATTCTTTTCTAAAAACGGCGGTTTGGAAGGCGAAGACGTCAAAGAGATTTTGCAGTTTGCCGCAACCTACCGTTTTTCGGAAGGCTTAATCGGCGAAAAGACGGACCGCCCTTATTTGGACACCTACGCGGCAAACCTCGTTTCGATGGTTAGAAACGCAACGGGAGAAGACACCCCGCTTCGCGGCAAGCGTATTTTGGTCGACGCAGGCAACGGCGCAGGCGGATTTTTTGCCGACAAAGTCCTTGCTCCCCTCGGAGCGGACACGACGGGTTCGCAATTCCTCGATCCCGACGGCAGTTTCCCAGGCCATATCCCCAACCCCGAAGATAAGAGGGCAATGCGCTCCGTTTGCGAAGCCGTAAAAGCCGCAAAAGCAGACTTTGGTATCATCTTCGACACCGACGTAGACCGCGCGGGCGCAGTGGATAAAGACGGTTCGGAAATCAACCGCAACCGCCTTATCGCACTCATCTCCGCCATCCTCTTATCGGAAAAATCGGGTACGATCGTTACCGACTCGGTTACCTCGGACGGTTTGGCGAAGTTCATCGCGGCAAAAGGCGGAAAACACCACCGCTTTAAACGGGGCTATAAGAACGTAATCAACGAGGCAATTCGTCTGAATAACGAAGGCGAATACACCCCGCTCGCCATTGAAACCAGCGGCCACGCGGCGCTGATGGAAAACGATTTCTTGGACGACGGCGCATACCTTATCACCCGTCTTCTTATCGCGCTTGCAAAGGCCGCAAAGGAAGGGAAAGCCCTTACCGACCTTATTGCCGATTTGGAAATGCCCGCAGAAGCAACGGAACTCCGTTTACGCTTCGTCGGCGGTTGCGATTTTAAATCGCTTGGATTTGGTATGCTGAAAGAGTTTGAAACCCTTTCCGACGAAAAATCCTACGCAAGTCTAGCCCCCGACAACCGCGAAGGCTGTCGAGTATGCTATGACGAAAAACACGGCGACGGTTGGGCTCTGCTTCGTATGAGTTTGCACGACCCCATCCTTCCTATCAACGTGGAAAGCAATACGAAAGGCGGTGTATTTAAAATCGTCAAGGATTTATATTATACCTTGCGAAAATACCCCTTCCTCGACACGACCCCCTTTTCCGATTTCATCGAAAAGACGCGCGCGGAGAATATTGCAACCTTGCGCAAGGGGCTTTTAGGCAAATAACCGACGAACGGATACCCCCTTTCAAGCAATAAAAATAAAAAATATTTAGTGTATATAGGAGAATTACTATGGACGTACAGAAAACAACCATCAACGCGATCAGAATTTTGTCTGCAGAAGCCATTGAGAAGGCAAAATCCGGCCACCCCGGACTTCCCTTGGGCTGCGCACCGATCGCCTATACTCTCTTCCAGAATTTCTTGAAATTCAACCCCAAAGACCTCGACTGGGATAACCGCGACCGTTTCGTGCTTTCGGCTGGCCACGGCTCGATGCTCGACTATTCGCTGTTCTATCTCTACGGCATGGGACTTGAAAAGGAAGACTTGAAGAACTTCCGCCAACTCGGTTCGAAAACCCCCGGGCATCCCGAATACGGCCACACCGCAGGCGTGGAAACGACAACGGGGCCTTTAGGACAGGGGATTGCGAACGCAGTCGGTATGGCACTTGCGGAAGCGCACCTTGCGGCAAAATACAACCGCCCCGGCTATGACGTCGTAAACCATTACACCTACGCGATTTGCGGCGACGGTTGCTTGGAAGAAGGTATTTCCTACGAAGCTTGCTCGTTCGCGGGCACAAACAAGCTCGGCAAGCTTATTCTCCTTTACGACGATAACGAAATCACCATCGAAGGGGATACGGACATTACTTTCAAAGAAAACATCGGCGCGCGTTTCGCAGCGCAAAACTGGCAGGTTCAACACGTTGACCTCGTTTCCAATCCCGATGACGTAACCGCTCTTTCGGCGGCAATCGCAAAAGCGAAAGCGCGTACGGATAAACCCTCGATTATTATCTGCCATACCCACATCGGCCACGGCTCGCCCTTGGAAAACACGGCAAAATGCCACGGTGCTCCTCTCGGCGCGGAAAACCTTGCGAAAACCAAGGAAAAGCTTGGCTGGAACTACGAACCTTTCGAATGTCCCGAAGAAGTATTTGCACACTGCGCAATCGCAAGCAACGCGGGCATCGTAAAACAAGCGGAATGGGCAGATATGTTCGCAGCGTACGAAGCAGCGTACCCCGAACTTGCGGCAGAATACAAAGCGGCTATGCTCGGCGTGAAACCCAACTTTGACGAAATCGAAGGTCTTTACGATTTTGAAAAGCCTATGGCAACCCGTCAAACCTCCGCAAAGGTCCTCAACCAAATCGCAGCAAAGCTGCCTTCGCTTATGGGCGGCTCGGCAGACCTTGCTCCTTCCAACCTTTCGGATATGAAAGACACGGCAGAAGTAGAATACGGCGTATTCTCGGCGGACAACTACGCAGGGAGAAATATGCATTTCGGCATTCGCGAACACGCGATGGCGGCAATTGCAAACGGTATGCAGCTCCACGGCGGTATTCAAGCGTACTGTGCAACCTTCTTCGTATTCTCCGATTATTGCAAACCCGCAATGCGACTTTCCGCATTGATGAAATTGCCCGTAACTTATATTATGACCCACGACTCTATCGGCGTTGGCGAAGACGGCCCTACCCATCAGCCTATCGAACAACTGATTATGCTCCGTTCGGTTCCCGGCTTGAAAGTCTACCGTCCTGCAGACGGCAAGGAAACGGTAGCGGCTTGGGTATCCGCACTTAGCGGTACCGAACCTACCGTCCTCGTCCTCTCCCGTCAAAACCTTCCCCAATACGCAAACAGCGGCAAAGCGGCTTTGCAAGGCGGCTACGTTTTGGAAGACTGCGAAGGTACGCCCGACGTACTCCTTATGGGTACGGGTTCGGAAATTGAACTCTGCGTCAAAGCGAAAGCCGCGCTTGCTGAACAAGGCGTAAAAGCGCGCGTCGTTTCGATGCCTTGCTTTGAAGAATTTGAAAAACAGAGCATTGCTTATAAAGAATCCGTTCTTCCCTCGAACGTCAAAGCAAGAGTTTGCGTAGAGGCAGCTTGTCCTTACAGCTGGTATAAATACGCTGGGGAAAAAGGCGAAATGGTCTGCATGACGGGCTTTGGTGCATCCGCACCCGCAAACGTACTCTTCCCCCACTTTGGTTTCACAGTGGAAAACGTCGTTGCGAAAGCTTTGAAATCGATTGCTAAATGTAAATAAGTTTTGAAAAAAACACTGCCCGATTTATTACGGGCGGTGTTTTATTTCAACAATTTTTCACCTTTTCACAACGCAATTTACGCAAAGCCGCGATATACTGTTATCGTAAACAAAGCACACACGTTTCTTTATCGAACACCTCCATAAAAAATTGCGAAAGAGCGCACCTGCCTTAGGTGCGCTCTTTTGCTTATTTCTCTCATACCTGCCTATTACGCAGAAGGAAACAACGCCTTTATCGCATTCTCCAATTCCGTTTCCCCTTCATAACTTTGCTTGACCGATTTCGTCCCGTCGCTTTGCAACACTCCGCGATTATGAATACACTTTCCAGACAATGGCCACAAAATACGCGCCGTCGTCAAACGAATGGAATCGCCGCGAAACCAGTTAAGTTGATACGTCGATTGCATAATCCCTTTCCCAAACGTTTTTGCCACGCCGTCCTTTTCGATAAGACAGATATCTTGATAGGAAACCGTTTTATAATCAAGCATGCAGCCAATCAAGCATTCGGAAGCAGACGCCGAATATTCGTCGGCAATAATGCAAACCCGACTTCCTTTTGAAAAATATTGCGCGTACACGTTCGACGAAGTAAATTCCTCCTTTCTTTCCCCGTAATCCGCCACGGCAACGACGGGGTTTTTCTCCGCCGTTTTACAAAAATACGAAGCAATTTCTTGCATATCTTCCAAATATCCGCCCCCGTTTCCACGCAAATCGATAACGAGGTTTTTCTTTCCCTGCACTTTAAATAACGACATCGCCGCACGCATACCTGAAACCGCGTTACCTCCAAACCGAATCAATTGCACGTACGCCGTATCTTCAGGCAATACCTCAAGCGGCGCTCCCCGCTCCGTCAATACGTTTGCCTGCTCGCCCGTAAACGCAAACGCCTGCGTAGAAGTACGGTAAAAGACGTTGTTTTCCACGTACGCCGCTTTCCCCGTCTTGACGAGGCGCTGCTCTCCAGCCCTCTCAACGCAAAGATAAAAGGATTCCCCATTCTCTTGCGCGGCAAGAAAGGATAAAAACTCGTCCGCGCTTTCGCTCATCTTCACGAAGGATTCGTCCTTACCAAACCCTACGACGTTCTCTCCTATGCAAAGCCCTGCTTTCTCGGCAGGGGAATTTCCCAGCACGCGCGTGATTAAAATTTGCTCTTCGCCCGTTTCCGTTTGCGTAATGAACTCAATCCCAAACCCCGCGCGGTTCCCCGCCATTTCCTTTTCACTTGCCATCGTATCCTCTTCCGTCAGATACGCCGAATATTTATCTAACAAATCCCTATTGACGGTATCAAATAACGCGCCGTAAAATTCCTCGTCGCTAAGTCCCCAATAATACTCGTCGTCGATTTTATTTTTTACGTCGATTAACGCGCGCATCTCCGAATCCAACGTCCACCAACGCACGCCGAAGCCCGCAAAAAACGCACCAGCCAAAGCAAGCGCGGCAAGCACTAGGCAGCCTATGCGTTTTTTTCGATTTTTTCTTAAAACCGCATGGGCAGGTACGCGTTCATCCTCGTTTAACGCACTTTTATCCCTCTTTCTTTTCATACTCTCCTCCCAAGGTATACTATACCCGAAAACGAATAAAAATACTCCGCCCTATACGAAAACGATAAGAACGGAGAATCTTTTTATTTTTTTAACAATTTGTACAAAAGCGTCAAAACACGGAAGGAAACCGCGTCCGAAAACAAACGAATATTCAATCCCGTCGATTTTTCTATTTTATCCAAACGATATAAAAGCGTGTTACGGTGCATATATAAGTTTCGGGAAGTTTCACTCACGTTCAAACTGCTTTGTAAAAACGCCTCTGCCGTCGTCAGCATTTCCACGTCGTCGAAAACCTCTTTAAACCGCTCGTCGGTGAGCTGCGTCAAATATTCCGCCAATTTTCCTTCGGGCATTTCTTCCAGCATTTTTACAAGGATAAAATCACGGTAAGAATGTACCCACCCGGTATGCTCGAACACGTCTGCATACCGCAGGGCGTTTTCCGCCCCCGTGTAGGAAATTGCCGAATCCTTCAAATCGCGAACGATAGGTCCAACCCCTACGTGCACGTCCAACCCCAATTCTTCCTTTAACGATTGCGACAAAAATTCGGCGTAATCCATCGAATCGCGATACCCCTCGCTCTCTTCTTTGTTTTGGATAAAACGCACCAATACGCAGGTATCTTCCCCCGTTTGCAACGCGGTATCCAAGCTATTTCCGCCGTACTGCTCTAACAAGGACAACGCTTCTAAGATCAAACGCTTGATACGAAGCACCAACACAAAGCACGCCGTTCCCTTTACCGAATACTTCGTCGCGTACTTGTATATCCCCATGGAAGACGCTTCGCCAAGCAATATCCGCTTTAAATGTTCGGTTTTCGAAAGCTCCGTTCCCCTCTCGTCAACTCCTTCCAAGTAGGCAGGCAACAGCAGCGCGTAATTGCGCTCTTTTTCCCCCGCCCCGCGAATACAGCCCACGTATCCCACGTTTTTGTATAAGAAACGAAAATAGGTATATTCGCCGTCGTCTGCCACCGTTTCAAACTGCTTATCGCAAACGGGCGCGTCGCAAGGTCTGCTATTTTCGGGATAGTACGTCAGCTCTATCCCTAATTTTTCAGCAATTTCCCCCACCGTTTTCTTTAAATCAGACATTTTTTCTCCTCTTTTTTCGGCTTTTTTTTGCGTTTTTTGTGCAAAATGACCAAAAATCGTTTGCTCTGGTTTTATTATATCGCATAAAGGATTTTTTTTCAAGGCTTTTCCTATTCTTTTTTTATAAAAAAATGCCTTTTTTTAGGAAATTTTTTTTGGAAAAAACAAAAAAAGTTCTCCTTTATATATTGACATACTAGTATAAAAGTGTTATAATATGTAAAACTATAAGTCTTTTTCCATTTTACTTTTTTCTCTTTGAAAAATGGAATCGAAGATAAGAGTAAGGCAAAATAATTTTTTAGGAGATTTGTTATGAGTACGACAACCAAAAACGGTAAAAACGTCGGCTATCGCTTGCTTGCTGCATTGTTTGCGCTCGCTTGCGTCGGGGCGTTCTTTATCCCCGTTAAAGTTTTGGGCTACTTCAACGGTTCTTTCACTCTCTCGAAAAGCACTTTCTTGTACAAAATCGTTCTTGATCTTGTACAGTCCGATTTGAAGCTGTTTGGTTTCCTTCCCGCATTTGCGTCGAATGCAACCCTGCTTTCCGTTTCCACGACGATCGTTTTGTATTTCTTCGTGTTGACGTTGTTAATCGGGTTTATCACCTCTTTCATCGCTATTTTCGCAAGAAAGAAAGCGCCTGCAATCGTTCGTTTCGCAGCGTTTATGATTACCCTTGGTGCAGCGGCGCAGACGGTTACGTTGCCCCTCATCACCACTTACGAATCCTATCTTACCTCTACGGTTGATTTGTATTCGCTTATCTTTACCTGCGCATTCATCTTCTTCTATTTCGTCCTTATGTTGGCAAAATTGAAGGGTGGCGCTTGGATTCGCGCAACGCAATTTATCATCACGCTTGCCGTTACCACCAGCCTTTTCCTTGCGTTTATCGTAGAAGGCAGCGCACTTTCGGCTGTTATGGCGGAAAAGAAGTTGTACAAAATCTTCGTCCTCGCGGCGATTGGGTTCCTTTGTGTCAACCTCGTTATCTCGGCGATTACCGCTATTAAAGAAAAGGGCGCGGTTCTTGACCTCGTACGTATCGTTTTGGTCGCACTCGTTGCACTTGGCATCGTGTTCATCGAATTTATCAGCGACATGGAAAGCGAACCTTGCTTCTTCTTCTCGCTTGCGGCAGCCGTAGTAGCAATCCTTCAGGTATTCGTTTCCGTTGGCGTTATCTCCGTACGCGGAAAGAAGAAGGCACGCAAAGCGTTGACCGCTTTTGCAAATACTTTCGGTAAAGAAGAATACGTAGAAGTTATCCCCTATGAAGGCGGTCCCGTTGCAGGCGTTCGCGTTGCGGAAGAAATCGTTCCCGTTGCAAAGCCCGGTCAACCCCTCCGCGCAAGCGGCGCTACGTATGACCTCGCTGCACACGCAGAAGGCTACGATCCTTTCATTGCACTTTTGAACGATCAGGATAGAACGGATTTCACCGACCTCTATATTTTGAGATGCAAAGGCGCTATGCCTGAAATCCCCGAATACGTAGTTGGCGGCGACAACAAAGAATTCTTCAACAAAGTATTCATCTGCCTTGGTCAATACAGAGAAAAGATTCCCAATGGGCTTCTTGCAAAGATGTACGACCATTCGTTGAAAATCTAACAATCTCTAAACGATATAAAAAGAACCGATTTACGTCGGTTCTTTTTTTTGTTATCCCTACTTTTGTAAAAAACATAAACCTCGCCGCGGAAAAATTTCCGCGGCGAGGTTTATCGTTATTATACTTTGATGCGCACCAAAATCCCGTCTTCCGTCATCGTTCGTTCAAAACAAACGCTTTCGACGAGGAACAACCCCCTGCCATTTTCCGCGTACACGTCCGCACACGGCGTATGGCGAGGTAGCGCAAGCGTGCCTTTAGAAGAAATTTGCAACTCTACAAACCCCTCTTCGACGGCGCAACGAAGCTCCGCCCTGCCGTTACCGTGCTTTAATACGTTGCCAAGCAATTCGTACAACACCAGCTTGCAATCAAAAATGCTCCCCTGTGGTACTTTTTGCAAAGTTAAATGTTCGCAAAATTCTTCTACGGAAGCACGCAGGGCGTTATAGTTTTCAATTTTAAAAACCATACTCCCCTCCTTAAAACGAATCCCGTAAATTCTCTTTCAATTTCAGCAGCAGCTTTCTTTCCATACGAGAAACGAACATTTGGGATTTCCCCAATCGGTTTGCCGTTTCACTTTGCGATAACTCGTCGACGAAGCGATATTTTATCAACGCTTTTTCTTCTTCGGCAAAATCCCGCATCGCTACGCGCAGCGTTTCCTTCGTTTCAAAATCGTCGTATTTATCCTCGCCGTCTGCCAAAAGTCCGTACAAGGAAAGCTCGCCCTCCTCCTCGGAAGCGCCTGCAATCCCGTCCAAAGAAACCGTACCGCCGATTTCGAGCGCTTTGACAATATCTTCTTCCGCCAAGGAAAGCGCTTGTGCGATTTTCCGAACGCTGGGCTTTACGCCGTTTTCCGTCTCGTATTCGGCGGAATATTTTTTAACCGCCAAGGAAATTTCCCCCAGCCGTCTAGGGACTTTTATCGACCGTGATTTATCACGAAAATAGTTTTTAATCTCCCCCGTAATCGTCGGCGTGATAAAGGT
>JAZUCW010000111.1:0-2927 GCA_045639305.1 Candidatus Scatosoma sp. | reverse complement strand
ATCTAACCCGTTTCGTGTAACTACTCGGTTATCAATCACTTCGTTGTAGCATCGCAGAACGACGGAGGGATAGATAAGGCTGGATAAAACGGCACGTTTTCGAAAAGATAGATAAGACTAGCTGCAAGATTATCTTGCCCGAACTCCGAATTCCGAATTTTAAATTCTACCACAATTCCAAATTCCGAATTCCGAATTCCAAATTCTAACGGCACGTTGCCGAATTTAGCAAAAGGGACAAAACTATGATCAACATTCCCAAGGGCACGAAAGACGTTCTGCCCCAAGACGCCTACAAATGGCAATATTTAGAATCGGAGGCTCGCAAAGTCGCGCGTCTTTTCAATCTTAAAGAAATCCGTACCCCCGTATTCGAACACACCGAACTTTTCCAACGCGGCGTAGGCGATACGACGGATATCGTAACGAAGGAAATGTACACCTTCAAAGATAAGGGCGACCGTTCGATTACCTTAAAACCCGAGGGCACGGCGGGCGCCGCTCGTTCGTTTATCGAAAACGGCATGGCAAACGGCGTATTGCCCGCCAAAATGTACTACATCACGCCCGCGTTCCGCTACGAACGCCCGCAGGCAGGCAGACTCCGTCAATTCCATCAATTTGGCGTAGAGCTGTTTGGCTCGAAGAGCGCGCAAACGGACGCAGAAGCGATTTTGATGGCGGATACCCTTTTGAAAAATCTCGGCTTGAAAGTCGCGTTGAAAATCAACTCCATCGGTTGTCCGACCTGCCGCGCGGCGTATAACAAGGCGCTGAAAGAATTTTTCGCGCCCCATATCGACGGGCTTTGCCACGACTGTAAGACCCGTTTTGAGAAAAATCCCCTGCGTCTTCTCGATTGCAAGGAAGAGGGCTGCAAAGCGGTCAACGCCGCCGCGCCGTCCATGCTCGATTATTTGTGCGCAGACTGCCACGAGCATTTTGAAACCTTAAAATCCTGCCTGGATATGGCAGGGGTAACCTACGAAATCGACCCTCGAATCGTACGCGGGCTTGACTATTACACTCGCAGCGTGTTTGAGTTCGTTTCCACGTCCATTGGCGCGCAAGGCACCGTTTGTGCGGGGGGCAGATACGATGGACTCATCGAACAGCTCGGCGGTCCTTCCGTTCCTGCCGTTGGTTTTGCGGCGGGTATGGAGCGTTTGCTGATCGTCATGGAGCAAACGGGCGTAACTCTTCCCAATCCCGACGCGCCCACGGTCTATCTTGCAGGGATGGACGCAGCTTGTCGTCAAAAGGCGTTCGAGCTTTCCACAAAGCTCCGTTTGGCAGGCGTTTCTGCGGAAATCGATCACATGGAACGTTCGATAAAAGCGCAGTTTAAATACGCCGACAAAATCGAAGCGAAATACGTTGCGGTGCTTGGCGGCAACGAACTGGAAGCAGGCGTCGTCAACGTGAAAAATATGTCCGACGGCAGTACGCAAAGCGTGGCGTTTGCCGATTTGGTCGCATATTTCTCCTAAAAGAGAAAAATACTAACTACGGAGGAAAATAGTATGGTAAAACACGTAAACGCAGCGCAATTGGAAGAACTTATCTCCACGTCCAAACTTCCCGTTTTTTGCGATTTTTGGGCAAGCTGGTGCGGACCTTGCCGTATGCTCGCGCCCGTATTTGAGGAAATCTCGAAAAAGTACGAGGGCGAAGGGGTGTTCGTAAAGCTGGACATTGATGCGGAGGACAGCGAAACGGCGGCAATGAAATACCAAATTTCTTCCATCCCCAATATCATCGCTTTCAAGGGCGGAAAACCCGTAGAAAACAGCCTCGGCTTTGTTCCCGAGCCCGTTTTAGAGGCGTTTATTTCTAAAAACTTATAAAAACGAAAGCCATACCCCAAGCGTAAAACGCAAAAGGTATGGCTTTTTTGATACAAAATCCTACCATAATTCCGAATTCCGCATTCCGCATTCCGCATTAGTAAAAGCCCCGACCACGGTCGGGGCTTTTAAAATAATATTTATGGAGGTAGGGGAAATCCCTGGGTGGGCAATTAATAATTTTCAGCTCTTACCTGGAAGTATGCCTGAGGATGCGAGCAAACGGGGCAGGTATCCGGTGCGCTCTTACCAACGACGATATGACCGCAGTTCGAGCATTGCCATACCGCATCGCCGTCCTTCGTGAAGACGAGTTTGCCTTTTACGTTCGCAAGCAACTTTCTGTATCTTTCTTCGTGTTCCTTTTCAATGGCTGCAACGCCGTCGAAAAGTTTTGCGATATCTTCAAACCCTTCTTGACGAGCGATAACCGCAAATTCTGCATACATATCCGTCCATTCGTAGTTTTCGCCTTCTGCCGCTGCAAGAAGATTTTCATCCGTGGAGGGGATAGCGCCGCCGTGCAACAGCTTGAACCAAATCTTTGCGTGTTCTTGTTCGTTCTTCGCCGTTTCTTCAAAGATGGCAGCAATTTGTACGTAACCTTCTTTCTTTGCCTTGCTTGCGAAATAGGTATACTTGTTTCTAGCCTGCGATTCGCCTGCGAATGCCGTCCAAAGATTCGCTTCCGTCTTCGACCCCTTCAATACGGGGGGATTCGCAACGAATTTCCCGCTCTGCTTGCAAACGGGGCATACTTCAGGTGCGCTTTCGCCTTCTACTACGTGATGACATACACTGCATTCAAATTTCATTTTCAATACCTCTTTTTTCCTTGTTAAGATTTATTCTTATTAGGACTTAGTTTTATTAACTGTTTATAGTATAATATAAAAAAGCTAATTTGTCAATAGTTTTTTTAAAAAAAGTTTAAAAAATTTTTTGTAGTAAAAAATGTAAATAGAAAAGGGTGTAAAGAGGGAAAAATAATTGTTAAAAAATAGGAAAAAAGCGAAACAAAAACCCTTTATTTTCCGAAGGTGGCTTTTACCTTGACAAAAAAAGCAAAAACTGCTACAA
>JAZUCW010000110.1:0-11632 GCA_045639305.1 Candidatus Scatosoma sp. | reverse complement strand
TACCCGTTTTTGACGAGAATTTGCACCAAGCCAACGCTGTGGCCGAACGAATCGTAATTCGTCGCCACGGTAGGCTCTACCCCAAACTTTTCTTTAAAATACTTTTTGCCAACGGAGATTTGACGGACGAGCGCCTCGCCGCAGGGCATCAGACAGTCGGGCTGTAAATACCAACCGCCCGTTATCTTCCATTTCCCCTCCGCAACAAGACGCACGATACGTGCAAACAAATCGGGGGCATGTTCTTCCACTGCCTCGTACAAAAGGCTTTCCCCGTGGCAGAAAATATAATCGAATTCTTCCGTCAAATCCGCCGCGCTTTTAAAGGTCGCAATCGCCGACGCAATCCCCTCGTCCCAGGTCCATTGCCAAAGCGGATCGATATGTGCGTTGCATATCAAATGTAAACGCGTCATCTTTATTTCCTTATTTGATCGCTTCTTTCAAATATTCCAAGGATTTTTCCACCATCTTATCGCCGAGTTCTTTATTGGCTTCCCGCGCGCTGTCGGTAAACCAATGCTTGATATCGTCAATGCGGTCCAATTTGATACAATCGGGATACAGCGCCATCAAAATCGAGCTTTCGTATTTGCCCGCATGATCGTATCCTGTCGCGTTTTGTACTGCCGTACTCATCGTGGGAATTACTTTAATCCAAGAGAACGGGTTGTTCGCTCCCTCTAATTCCTCGTAATAGCTAGAATAGCTTTCGCTCCCCCACCAGCCTTCGCCCAAGGTCTCTTCCAAATACTCCATCGTCGCGCGCTTTGCCGCCGTACGATAACAAAGGGTCATAGGCATTTCGCTTTCCTGTTCGAATTGATGATGGATAACGACGTAGATATTTCTAAACCCCGAATAAAGCATACTCTTAAATACGTAATACACGTAGTCTTCAAAAGCGCGTTCGGGAACGTGCACCGTGCCGCTTTTTCTACCGCCGACCGCATAGCTTGCGGGGCTGTACGAAATGGTCGGCGCGATCATCATCTCTTTTTCTTGCGCCAACTTCTTTATCAATCCCTCGGCAATCAAGGTGTCGCAACCGTACGAACAGTGCGGACCGTGGTATTCTACCGTCCCCCCGACGATAACGAGGGGAATGTTCTTTTCTTTTACGTAATCCGTTTCACGCGGAAAGGAGTGGTCTAAAATCATAGTTTACCTCAATAAGCCAAAGTCGTATAGTACGCCAAGTTCACCTGCCGATTATCCAAACGCCCGTACTGAATAACGACGGGCTGCGAACTTTCGATTTTCATTGCGTATTGCGTTTCCAAAGGCACTTTGAATCCGCACATGTCTTCCAAATTGTTCATTCTAAAACAACGAACGCGTTGCGCGTCCACTTCCCAAGTAATTCCCTCGTACGCTTCTTTATCGGCAAAGTACAGCTTTACCTTGATAACCGCTTTTTTCTTGGTATCGTTGACGATAATCACGCTTTCGTGTCCTTTTAATACCCCTTCCCCCTCGGGCGGAAGTTCGCAATCGGGTACTACCCAGTTTTTCTTACCTACTACTTTCATAGTCTTTTCTCCTAAAAATCAACCGGACTTGCGGCTGTGAAATTCTCCACAGCCGCCGCCTCTTATCCTTCGTTTTTCTTCGCTATTAGAACCCAAGTTCAATAATGCCTTTCTTCAAATAGTCGGTATAGCTTTCGCAACCGTCTTCGCGGATTGCAATCCCCTTTTCCCAACGGCAACCAAAGGTAGGGCCGGAGATGAAGGTATCGATTTGGAAAGTCATATTCTTTTCCAAAGGATAGTGGGTAGAGGTTTCCATCCAGGGCGCTTCTACCTCAATCATACCCGTACCGTGGCAAGGCCCGTATACGTAGTTCTTTTCATAGCCTGCGTCTTTATACATCTGCAAGAAACGTTTTGCAACGTCGTCCGCATAAACGCCCGCTTTCAGCTGCTTTTCCGTCCATTCGTGCATCTTTTTACAGAATTCGATAAGGTCTCTTCTTTCCCCTTCGAGCTTACCCATACATACGGGCAAACCGATAGAGGGCGAATACCCGTCGATCTTTGCCGACAAATTGAGCTGCACGATATCGTTTTTGCCGATTTCTCTGTATCTCGAACGGGAAATTGCGTGGCGGGTGCTTGCTTCGGAGAATACGTACATAGGAAGCCCTTCGTATTCTGCGCCGTGTTCGTAAATAACCTTCTGCGCAATACCAACCATCTGCAATTCGGTTACGCCCGGTTTCAACGCTTTGATAACTTCGTCCGTCGCAATTTCAATGATACGGAAGCCTTCGCGCAAACAAGCGATTTCGTTTTCGCTCTTAATCTTACGCAAGTCCACCATAATATCGTTGCATTTAATAATTTCTGCCTTGGGATAGCTGTTTTTCAAGCCCTCGTAGATAGGCAAGGTACATTCTACGTAGCTACCCAAACCGATTTTGATGTTTTCGCCCGTAACGCCGATTGCCTTGAATACGTCGTTGAAGGTCGAAGGGGTCAATTCGGGATAGGACGGGTCTGCCGATTCTCTAAATTCCCTAAGCACGAATACCTTTTCCAATTTACCGAAATCCGCACCGAATACTTCCGATTCGGGCCCTACGAGAAGGGCTGCGTCTCCCTTTGCCGAAATCGCGACACCCGCTCTTTCAAATACCGGCCAAAAACCCGAAAAATACCGCGCGTTTGCGTAATCGCTTTCCGTCGAAGCTACGACCATAACGTCCAAGCCTCTTTCTTGCAGCATTTTCGCCGCTCTTTGGATTCTTTCCTGATATTCGTAATCGGGAATACATACTCTTGCCATAAAAATTTTCTCCTTCTATTTATAATTTTTCTTTTATTGTATCATAACGCACCTTTTTTGTCTTTACAAAATCGTATTTTTTTGGTATAATATCGTAAATATTTTTATTTTGGAGTACCAAAATGGATTTCGTTTTAAAGTCGTTTAAAATCGATTTAAAAATCACGAAACTTGCCAATATCCACTATTTCGAGTTCACCCCCAACTACCACACGAGCAACGACTCGCACGAGTTTTGCGAGCTTGTCTACGTAGACAAAGGGAGCATCGAGGTTTCCTCCGACCATTACACGGGTCGCCTTACGCAAGGGCAGTTGATCGTGCATGGTACAAATCAAAACCATTCTCTCACCTGCAACGAGCAGGAATCGCCGAACATTATTATCATCGGTTTTGAGTGTCATACTCCGCAATTGGACGAATTGACCCACCTGCCTTTGCTCTTGACGGACGAACTGAAAAAAATGCTGTCTGAGGTCATCAAAGAGGCGCGCGCGGTATATCTTCCGCCCTACAACGTCCCCAACCTCAAAAACATGAAAAAACAAAAGAATTTCACCTTTGGGGCAGATCAACTGATTAAAAACTATTTACAAATTTTCTTGATAAAGTGCCTGCGCTTGCTCCACGCCGCGCCCGCCGCCGTTTCCACTCCCCAGCCCCTTGCGGAGAGCTCGCAAATTTACGAAGTGAAACGGTATTTGGACGAGAATTTTTGCCAAAAAATAAACTTGGAAGAACTTTGTTTTTTGTTTAACACGAACAAAACCTCCCTGTCGATACGTTTTAAACTCGCCTTTCAAAAAACGATCGTCGAATATTTAAACGATTTGCGTATCAGCCATACCAAGCTTTTATTGCGCGAGGGCAACCATACTTTGACGCAAATTGCCGATTTAATGCAGATGTCCTCGGTCCATTATTTAACCTCTTTGTTTAAGAAAATTACGCACATGACCCCGACTGAATACGCCCGTTCCTTAAAGGAAACGCTGTCCTAACGAAAACGCCCGCCCTATCTTCAAGATAAGGCGGGCGTATCGTTTATACTTTTCGTTTGAAATTGCCAAATACCTCGTTTACCTTTTCAAAACTTGCAAAGGCGTCGGGGTGGCGTTTGATGATTTTCATCATCTGCCCGATTTGGCGTTTGTTGATAATGCATACTAGCATATATTTATCGGTATCCGAATACATGCCGTGCACTTTAATTTCCGTAACGCCGTGTTTTAATTCCGCCAACAATTCAGCGGACAAGTCGGTCGGGTTTGCCGTTACGATTTCAAACTTATAACCGCTCTTCAGCCCGTTCAAACCGTGGTCGACGATTACGTTTGCAATGAATAAGTTTAAAAGAGTACAAATCACGGGCGTAATGCGCATTCCGTATACGAAAAAGGCAATCCCCACCACGCTTGCGTCCATAATAAATGAAACGTAAGCGATATTCAGTTCGGGATGGGCTTTTTTAAGAAGCGCAGAAATCCCGTATGTACCGCCGCTCGCCCCGAATCGACGCAGCATAATGGAAAACCCAAACCCCGAAATCACCCCCGTTGCAATACAGGCAAAAACGACGTTGAAATCCTCGGCATTGTTCGCTTGAGAATAGGCGTTTGCACCGCAAAGCTCGTAAAACTGCGGCATAAACGACTGGATTATAACGTATGCGCTGAGCATAATCCCCAGTTTTTTATTGACGAAAATACTAACCAAAACGAAAATGGGTAAATTAAACGCCACCATCAAAATCGACCAGGAAACTTTATCGGAAAGCAGAAAGTGGGTAATCGTCGCAAGACCGCCGACTCCGCCGGGCGCAAACCCGTTGCTGTTTTGAAAGAAATAGTACGCCGTTCCCACAATTACACCTGCCAACAAAACGCAAGCGATGTCCAAAACCCAATTTTTTATTGCTGCCTTTTTCATTTTTTATCCCAATCAAACTTTCTTATTTTCGCCCAAGCACCACCAAAGTCTCTACGTGTTTGGTTTGAGGGAACATGTCGTAGGGTTGTATCGTTTCTATGGCGTAATAACCAGGCAACGTCGCGTCGTCTGCAAGCGTTGCGTAGGCAGGGTTTTTTACCAATTCGCCCTCTTTTTCAATCAATCTGCCCGTCAAAATCCCCAAATCCCTTGCCAACGTCGCAGGATTACAGCTAATTAACGTCAATTTTTCAATTCCGCTATTAAGCAACGCGCCCAAAACGCTGCGGGCAATCCCCGCACGGGGCGGATCGAGAATCAGGCGAAGTTTTTCCCCTTTTTCTTTCTCTAATACGGCGGGCAATTTTTCTTCTACCCGTCCGCAAATATTCGTCATGTTTTTTAAGCCGTTTTTTGCCTTTAACGAATCCGCGCAACGGGACGCTTCTTCTTCCAACTCAATCCCGTACACCCGCTTGGCTTTTTTTGCAAGCATCGCTGTTAAAAGCCCGCCGCCCGAATAGGCGTCGATTACCACTTCGTCGCCATCCGCGCAAACCGTTTTTAAAGCGTCTTTATATAACTTCGCGCGCACGTTTTCGTTGACCTGTAAGAAGGTGGCAGGTCCCGCTTCATAGCGAATCCCCTGCTCCTCCGCCTCAAAAATCCCCGCACCATGTACGAGCTGAAACTCTTTTCCTAAGATTACGTTGGTACTTTCCGCGTTCAAATTGATATACAAGGTAAAATTGGAAAAAATCTCGGAGAGCAAACCGATAAGGAAGGGATAATTGGGCAAATTTTTCTTCGCGGAAACCAAGGTTATTATATAATTCCCACCGATTTCCCGAGCAACGATATGCCGCAACGCTCCCGTGCCGTTCTCTTCGTCGTACCCCTTTACTGCACATTCTTTCATATACCGCTTTACTGCGGCAATCAATTTTTCCGACCACTCGGGATGAATCGCGCAGGCGTTAATCGGTACGATACGGTGGCTGTGTTCGGCATAGAATCCAACGACCGTATTTCCTTCTTTGTCCACGCCGACAGGAAGCTGCAGTTTGTTGCGATAGCCGTAGGGCAGATCGCTTTTTTGGGCGTGCGGAACCTGCACGTTTATCCCGCCGATTTTACGCAAGGCATCTTTAACGATACCCGCTTTATGGACGAGCTGCGCGTTATACTCAAGGTGCTGCAAACAGCAGCCGCCGCATTTTAAAAATACGGGACAACGCTCGCGAACGCGCTCCTCGGCAGGAGTAAGAATCTCCTCCGCTTTGCCGTAACCGATATTCCCCTTCACCTTCAAGACGCGGAAACGGACCTTTTCCCCGGGTAAACATGCAGGCACGAAAAACGTAATGCCCTCGTGCCTGATAATGCCTTCTCCGTTCGAGCCAATGGCATCCGTTACGGCGCAAATTATATCGTTTTTTTCTATCATAAAATACGCCTCCTTCCTCCCTTTTTCGATCTTAGAGTCGTGTTTTTATCCGATTTATTTTTTGGAAATACGCGCCACGAGCGAGTTTACGAGAAACCGAGCCTTATACATTGCGTAATCGTAGAACACGAAAACGAGGGTTCCAACGACGAAAATGATGGGCACCATGTATTTATCCAACCCTGAAATCGTGGTAGTCATTTCAAAAATAAACCGCCAAATTAAGTACATTGCCCCATCAAACCAAAGCGCCTTAAAAAAGCAAGCAAGCCAACGGTTGATCTTCGTTTTTAATTGCAGCTCGTTCACCAAAGGATGCAAGCCGAAAAACGCGATGAAGGGCAACAAATCCCAAAATTTCCAAGAGGTGAAAATAAAGGTTAACACGCAGGTTGCAACGTACGCCAAAACGTACCCCCACCAGCAGCGTTTGGAAAGCGGCAGCATTAGCGCAACCCCTGCCAATAAATACGCCGTCAAAATCAACACGTCCACGTAAATACCGAGCGTCAGCGACACGGTCGCCAGCGCACAGGCAAGTCCTGAAAGCGCGATTTCGTAAGAAGAAATCTTTTTCATCTTGCAACCACCGAAACCTTAACGGCAACCGCAGCAAAGATTAAACAAGCAGTTGATGCACAAATTCATATAGCAGCAAGTAATACAGTTCGAGCAGAAATTACCGCCCATCTGTTCTTCGTCCGAACGCGCGTACGGGTTTTGCACGGGCTGTTGGTACGCCGATTGCTGTTGGTAATCGTTTTTCGCGTTTAATTTGCCGTATGCCGAACGATATTTAAGGTTGTTCGGGTCCATCTGTATCGCGATTTCCAACTGTTTTTTGCTATCGTTCGTCCAATTCTTTTTATAGAACACAACCGCCTGCAAATAATGCCATTCCGCACTTCTTTCGTTGCAGTTATCCAAAAGCGTTTGCGCCTCGGCAATCTTTCCGTCCTTTAACAAAGCGGTAATTTCTTCAAAAGCGTCTGCACCCGTCGAGGTTTCCGTTTTTTCTTTTCTTGCCGCCTTGATTTCGCTGTACGCAACGTCAAGTTTCGTCAGATTTCTCGCTGCCTCGTTTCCCGCCTCGCCGTCCTGCCATCTTTCTTCTTTGTATTTTTCACGCAGCTCTTGATAGCGCGCCTCTAATTCTTCGTCCGTTGCACTTTCGTTGAGTCCGAGAAATTCGTAGTTTTCTTTCATTTTATTCTCCTATCGGCTTTCGCCGCGTTTTTTCGTTTTGTTTTTTGCGATACCGCCACGCGAAAGCCGCTTTTATCGCCTTTCTTCTTTAGTGTTTTCCTTTTTTGCTTTTTTATCCTGCTTACAGCCCTTGCAACCGCCCTTCATTACGTTTTCCGTCATCGCAGGCAAGCCACGAAGTAGGATATTGTCCGATAAATCCCGATTGAAATGAAACTTGATATGCGAAAGGTTTTCTCTGATATCGAAAAACAACGAGTGGAATACGTAGCGTATTTCCTCTCCCTTTTCCCCGCAAGTCAGTTTTTCCTTACATTCTGTACCGTACGACAATAAGAAGGGATTGTACGCATTTTTCTTCTTGTCCTTGTCGTAATCGTCCAGCGCGTCGATTAAATAAATCCATTTCCCAACGGCGTAGAGCAAATTGCGCGTGTATTCGTTTGCCTTTTCCCCCAATGCAAAATCGGAAAATTCCGCTAGCATCGTTGCCGTAGCGTCGGCGGCGCGATCCAAACTGTCCACCTTTGCTTTTTCCGTTTTTTCTTGGTTTGCAAGATTGCTTTGCACGATACGCGCAATTTCCGGATAGCGCTTTTTTACCCGTTTAAAACCCTTTTTAAACCACAGCCGTTTGCCTCTGCCCCTATCGCCGTCCATGATATCGTCGGTGTATTTATAATAGACGAGCGCGGTGTTCAGCGCACCGATTTTTCTCGTCAGCTCGTCCACGGCAGCCATCGGGCGCACACGGATACAATGGGTAAGACAATGACTTTTTTCTATCTCTACGTCTTGTCCTGCGATATTGTGCAAAACGATAGAAAGGAACGTCGTATCGTACGACAAACCCATACGGGCTTTGTGTCCGCACACCTCGGCAATCCCCTTGCATACGCCGCAATACATCGCTTTATATAAAATATCGTCTTTTATATACAGATACGGCGTATCCGTACGGATATATCCGAACATCTTATCCCCTTTTCTTCCTAATATACTCTAAAGTATACCATTCTAAAACCCAAAAGGCAATCTTTCCTCTTGCCTTTCTCGCTTTATCACACAAATTCTCGGCAGTTATCACCCAGTATACAAACTATTCCTTATCGGGCGTAGGCACAATCTCGCCGCCTGCGAAGTTCAAAATCACCTTCGCCATCTGCCCCAAATCGTTTTTCACCTTCGTTTTGAAACGAGGCGTACGATAACGCAATTCGAGCAAGCTCTTGGGCGGTTTCATCGCCGTCAACAAATTCAACCGTTTAATGCCCTTAAAGCTGTCCTTAACGTCGTTGCCCGACAATGCGTACAAAACGTCCTGCGGGAACTTGTACGGATTTGCCGTGGAAAGCACGACGATAGGCTCGTCCGCCTTCTCGTCCTTCTTTTCACGCCATTCTTTATACTGCATATATACCGCCAGCGCAACGCCCGTATGCGTATCCATCGCATACCCGAACTCGTCGAAAATTTCGTACATCGCTTCCACGGTATCGTCCTCGCGGGCAAACCCGCCGAAAAATTCTTCGTCCAATATCGCTTTTTCTTCTGCGGTAATACAGTATTCTTTCTTCTCTGCCAAATCCTGCATACGCTTTGCCGTCAGCTTCGCATTTCTGCCGCTGATTTCAAAAAGCAGTCTTTCAAGATTCGAAGAAACGAGGATATCCATAGACGGGGACATGGTACGGTGGAAATCTCTCTTCACGTCGTACACGCCCTTTTTAAAGAAATCCGCCAACACCTTGTTACGGTTGGACGCGCACACCAATTTCCCTACGGGCAAGCCCATCTTCTTGGCGTACCAACCCGCCAAAATATCCCCAAAGTTCCCCGTCGGCACGACGAAGTCCACTTTGTCGCCCATCTCGATTTGACCCGAAGTCAAAAGGTCGAGATACGCCGAGAAATAATATGCAATTTGCGGCGCCAAACGCCCGAAGTTGATAGAGTTCGCACTAGAAAGGCGCACTCCCTTTTCCGCCAATTTCGTGTTAAATTCTTCGGATGCGAATAAATTTTTTACACCGCGCTGGCAATCGTCGAAATTCCCTTCGACCGCCGCCACGAACACGTTGTTGCCGTCCTGTACCGTCATTTGCAAGCGCTGCATTTTTGCAACGCCCTCGTCGGGATAGAACACCGCCACTTTCGTACCGGGCACGTCACGGAACCCTTCCAGCGCCGCTTTCCCGGTATCCCCGCTGGTTGCGGCAAGAATCAAAATCTCGTCGTTTACGCCCGTAACCTCGCAGCTCTTTTTCAAAAGGTAGGGCAATACGGTCAGCGCCATATCCTTAAAGGCGCAGGTAGGACCGTGGAAAAGTTCGAGGACGTACAAACTCGATTCGCCGTCTACTTTTACGAGCGGCACGGGGTCATTCCCTTCGAAAGCAGAATACGCCTTTTCGCAAATCTCTTTCAAATAGTCCGCACCCAATTCCTCGGCGAGGTATTTACCCAAGACGAACGCCGCGCGTTCGGGATAGCCCATCTCCGCCATCGCGTGCATTTCTTCTTCCGTTATAACGGGGAATTTTTCAGGAACGAACAAACCGCCGTTTTTCGCAAGCCCTTGCACTATCGCCTGCGCGCCCGTTACCTTTTCGTCCCCTCTCGTGCTGATAAAATACATACCTTATACCTTCCTTCGTTTACTTCCTTTTTTTCCGTACCCGAAACTTTCGGGCAAAACACGCGCAAAGTCGGCAGCCGAACCGGCCGCCTTTTTATTTTGCGTATTTCATCCCTTTCCACCCTATTTTTTAAGAAAAAGCCGAACGGAACAACCGTCCGACTTTCTCTTTTTTAAGTACAATTTTCCACGCCTTGAACGGCGTTTCTTCCCTTAGAGATATTTCGAAACGAAATCGGGAAGTTCTTCCTTCGTCGCCGATACGGAAACGGTGATGACGAGATTGTTGGTCTTGGAAACTTTATCCAGCATATAGAAGAACGCCGCCATTTCCTGTACGGGTTTTCCTGCGATACGAACGACGCCGTCGATGAACACGTATTCGTTGTCGTGGTTGCCTGCAATAACGCCTTTAATAAATCCGCAAAGCCCCGCTTCGCCTGCGATATCGTATTCGCTGGTGTCGATAAAGCGAACTTCACGTTCCAAATCGTACATACCGCGCTTGCTGTCCGTGATATAGATCATGTGACCTTTCGCCTTTGCAACGGTTTCGTTTGCCGCGTCGATCATCATCTTCGTCTTACCAGTACCTTTCGCGCCGTAAATAACTTTAATCATAATAAAATCCTCCCAGATTTTGTCGTACTTTCTCCCCCGAAAAAGTTTTACTTTTCGGTTTCCTATAGTTTAGCAGATTTTGCAAACAATTTCAAGACCTTTTTGAAAAAAAGTTCGGCGATTTTCAAACTTTTTTTTGTAAAAAGGCAAAACAAAGCAAAAACCGCCCGCCGATTGCAGCTTTAATGTCCTCTCTGTCCGTTCTACGATGTTTCGTGTCATTGCGAGGAGCGGAACGTTGCAGCAAGATAATCTTGCAGCTAGTCTTTTCTATCCTTTCGTCGTTCTACGATGTTACCCCCCCCACTTGTCATTGCGAGGAGTGAAACGACGAAGCAATCTCAAACGCAAAGAGATTGCCGCGCCTACCTATCGTAGGCTCGCAATGACGGGCGACGGGCAAAGTATAAAAGTAAAAGCAAAAACCGCCCTTTCGGACGGTTTTCATTTTTTTATAAGACGTTATTTTTTATACCAGTAGTAATCTTTGTAGGTATCTTTGAAATACGTTACATTGGTAGTCGGGTCTGTTACGATTGTTTTCGTTCCACTCTTTTTGTTGGACCAATTCGTATAATTATTCGTCCTATACCAAGTCGAAGTATCTTTAAACGCAATGCTCGTCAAACTACTGCAACCACTAAACGCAGACTTCTCAATTGAATCGACCCCGTCACCGATTACCACACTCTTCAAACCACTACAACCACTAAACGTCTCATCCTCAATTTTTCCCGAAGTAATCATAACCGTTTGCAACTTATCTTTTGGCATAAACGAAACCGCAAATGCAGGTATCGTTGCGCTCGTCAGGTTACTGCAATTATAGAACGCAGAAAGCCCAATCGAGGTTACACTGTCGGGAATTACCACGCTCGTTAAACCACTACAATTAATGAATGCAGCAGAGCCAATCGAGGTTACGCTGTTAGGAATTTCCAAACTCTTTAAACCTCCGCAACCAGAGAACGCAGAATCACCAATCGAGGTTACGCTGTTAG
>JAZUCW010000109.1:0-2449 GCA_045639305.1 Candidatus Scatosoma sp. | reverse complement strand
AGAACGACATGGCTACGATCCGACTTAGGAAAAGCAACGCTATACCTTATCGCTTAGCGAAAAATACCTGCGCGCCTTAGAGCGTTTTCGCGGCGAATGTGAATTCGATTCTCTAAACACCAACGCGTAGTAAATATCCGCCCCATAGTGGGCGGATATTTACTTTAAAAGGCGAAAATTCGGACGAAAAGGGGCTTGCAAAAAATACGAAGATATGCTATAATATTTTCGTTATGATACAGACGAATGAAATTTTGGAAAAATTAAACGAAGAACAGATAAAACCCGTCTTGCAAACGGAAGGCGCGGTACTCGTTTTGGCGGGTGCGGGGAGCGGGAAAACTCGTGTTTTGACTTCGCGTATCGCCTATCTTATCGAAGAAAAGGGCGTGCCCGCAAGCGCAATCCTTGCGATTACCTTTACCAACAAAGCCGCCAACGAAATGAAAGAACGGCTTTCTAAAATCGTGGACGTTTCTTCCTCGTGGGTTTGCACGATTCACAGTATGTGCGTGCGCATTTTGCGGATGTACGCGGCAGAGGTGGGCATACAGCAAAACTTTTCCATTTACAGCGAAACCGAGCGCGGCAACATTATTAAAAAATCCTTTCAAGAATGCGATTTTGACGACGAAAAGCTTCTTAAGAAGGTAAAATATCATATCGGGAATGCGAAAATGCTCGGTTTTTCGCCCGAGCGTTACGCCGAGGAATATGCTTTTGAAGAGGAAATTGAGGATATCGTCAAGGTATACACCCGCTATCAAAAGCACTTGCACGAAAATAACGCGCTCGATTTCGACGATCTGCTCAACGAGACCCGCAACCTTTTGCGCACAAGCGAAGAGGCGAGGGAGTACCTTGGCGGTCGGTTCCGTTATATTCTCGTGGACGAGTTTCAAGACACCAACGCCGTGCAGTACGAAATCGTGCGGTATCTTGCGTCCGTGCACGGGAACTTGTTTGCCGTGGGCGACGACGATCAGTCCATCTACGGGTGGCGCGGGGCGAAAATCGAGAACATTTTGCATTTTGAAAAGGATTTTAAAAACGCGAAAGTCTTTAAATTAGAGCGCAACTACCGCTCGACGAAGAGCATTTTAAAGCTTGCCAACACCGTTATCAAAAATAACGGCAAGCGGAAGAAAAAGACTCTTTGGACGGAAAACGACGAGGGGGCGCCTGCCAAAGTGCACGAGGCGGAAGAGGAAAGCGGCGAGGCGAGATTTATCGCGCACACGATCGCGGGGCTAATGCAGCACGGGTACAAGTTTTCCGACTTCGCGATTTTGATGCGTCTCAACGCATTGACCCGTTCTTTCGAACAAGAGTTTACCTCGGACGGGATTCCCTACAAAGTGTTCGGTGGGTTCAAGTTCTTCGAACGAAAGGAAATTAAAGACCTGCTTGCCTATTTGCGGTTGATTAACAACCCGTTTGATAGCGAGGCGGCGCTTCGAATTATCAATTTTCCCAAACGAGGGATTGGCGCAAAAACGGTGGAAACGCTGCAAAATTACGCCTTTGAAAACGAAGTTTCCGTGTACGACGCGTTGCTTGATTTGGACGAAATCGGGTTTTCGGGCGCGACGAAAGAAAAGTTGTCCACCTTCCGTAACCTTGTAAAAAATTGGATTTTAGATAGTCTTGATTTGCCCGTAAACGAGCTGGTGAAAAAGATTGTCGAGGATACCCGTATGCGCGAGGCGTACGCGGACGATTCGGACGAGAGTATCAATAAACGCGCGAACATTGAAGAATTTATCAATTCCGTAGAGGAGTATTGCCGTTTAAACCCCGGCGTCAGCCTTACCGATTATCTCAATCAGGTAACCCTTTCTTCCGATACCGACGAGATGGACGACAGCAACTACGTGACCCTCGCGACCGTGCATTCGGTAAAGGGACTGGAATTCAAGTGCGTATTCATTTGCGGCTTAGAAGAAAATATTTTGCCCGTTTCCCGCGCTGTAGGCGACGACGAGGACATGGAAGAGGAAAGAAGATTGATGTACGTCGCCATTACCCGCGCGAAAGAGAGATTGTACCTCACCCGTTCAAAGAGCAGATACCTTTACGGCAAACGCGAACCAACGGTGCGTTCGAGATTCTTAAAAGAACTTTCTTCCGAGCTGGATATGCCTGCGGAAACCCGCCGTCCCACCTTCTCTTATCGAGACGATTACGACGAGGACGAGGGGGGCAGGTACGCGTCTAACGACGATTACGGCGGCAGAAGAAACAGCTATGGCGGCTCGTACGGGGCGTATAATTCGCATAATTCTTACAATTCTTATAACTCTTATAATTCGTACGGGGCGCGTTCGTCGTCTTCCTCGTATTCTTCGTATTCTTCGCAAAATTCTTATTCCCGTTCGTCGAATACTTCGCAAAATAGTTACGGCGGGTACGGAAGTTATGGCGGTTCGTCCTATTCCTCGTACGGAGG
>JAZUCW010000108.1:0-5636 GCA_045639305.1 Candidatus Scatosoma sp. | reverse complement strand
GGCCTCCGACTTGTATTGAAGTTACCGCAGTCGGGGCATTTTCCGAGCCATTTGGGTGCGGTGTAACCGCACTGCGTACATACGAATTTCGTGAGCGTTGTTTTAGATATTGCCATAAAAAATCCTTATAAATTTTTAAGTAAAGTATACGCCGTGACGGTGATACCCTTGCCCTCGCCGATATACCCCAAGCCCTCGTTCGTGCCTGCTGAAATACCGACGGCGGTAGGGTCTACGCGCAAAATGCGGGCAAGGGAAAGTTTCATTTCGTCTATGTATTTTGCAAGACGGGGCCGTTCCGCTAAAATGGCAACAGACAGATTTTGTACCGCATACCCCTCGCCTGCAAGTAAGCTTACGACCTTTTCCAACAGCTTGGTCGAATCGGCGTTTTTAAACTGCTCGTCGGTATCGGGGAAATAGTGTCCGATGTCTTTAAGTCCCGCCGCCGACAGCATTGCGTCCATGACGGCGTGAATTAATACGTCGCCGTCGCTGTGCGCAATCAGCCCGCTTTCCGACGGGATTTTTACCCCGCCGAGGACGATATAATCGACTTCTTTGCCAAATGCGTGCGTATCCACGCCAAATCCGCAACGTGCGGTTTTTTGACGGAAATCTTCTGCGTAGGTCAATTTTTTATTTTCCACGCTCCCTTCGCAGAGGTGTGGCGTACCGCAATAGCGCAAGAATACGGACGAGTCGTCCGTAAAGCGCTGTTCGTTTTCCTCGAACGCGCGCTCGTATGCGGCGAGAAGATTTTCACGGAAAAATCCTTGCGGCGTTTGTATTTGCCGCAACCCCTCGCGAGAGGGAACGGAACGGATTTTTTCGTCCGCTACGGCGGCGATTGTATCCGTGCAGGGGATTGCCGCAACCCCGCTGCCGTAGGTTTTTACGCTGTGGATACACCCCTCGATGATTTCACGGCTGACAAAGGGTCTTGCCCCGTCGTGAATAAGCACGATTTCCGCATCCGTCGCTTTCAAAGCGTTGTAGACGGAATGGGAGCGGTCCTGCCCGCCAAGCACTACGCGTGCTTTTCCGATTTTCTTGCAAAGACGGGAAATCTCGTCAAAATCCTCTTTCGAGGCAGTGATAAGGATTTCGTCGACGGCGGGGAAATCGAATGCGGAAAGGGTCTTTAAAAGGGCGCACGAGCCTAAAAAGGGCACGAGCAATTTGTTTTTCTCAAAGCCTGCGCGAGAGCCTTTGCCTGCCGCGCAAACGACGGCGCAAATTTTAATTTCGTTCATACAATTACCTCGTAAAGAGAAGCGGCTTCGTCCTTTTTGACCGTTTCTTTGATTTGCAAAATGCGGAATTTCAACACGCCCGAAGTGTAGAAAATTTCTATCACGTCGCCGATTTTGACGGCGGTGGAGGGTTTTGCGCTTTTTCCGTTAATAAAAACCTTGTCTTCCGTGCACGCTTCCTGCGCAACGGTGCGGCGTTTCAAAATGCGCGAAACCTTTAAAAATTTGTCGATTCTCATAAAAAACAACCCCTGTGGATAACTTTTTTCAAAAAATTGGCGATAGGACTTTAAAAACGCTTGACATCTTTTTTTTCGAAGGATATAATTAGATAATGTATCATTATGCTTATGATGGCGTAATGCCGCTTGTCGAACCTATTTTTCAAGGGAAAACCCCTGAAAAAAGAAGAAAAACGGGTCGGTTTTCGGTAAAATCCTTTCCATATATACTATTATACAGCAAAGGAACGCAAAAGTAAAGCGTAAGGATAAAAAAAATCAACCAAGACAAAAATTTCGATTTTTATCGATGAAAAGATATACTCGGTAGATCGCCTGAAAAAAATAAAGGAGCATTTTGAACTAATGGATTTACCTATTACCAAGTATGGCAAAACCGAAAGAAGAAAATTCGGTTCGATCAACGAAGTTATCGACATTCCCGATCTCGTTGAAATCCAGAAAGCAAGCTACAATACCTTCATTGAAGAGGGTATCGGCGAGGTATTTGAGGATTTCTCTCCGATCGTAGACATGTCTGACCGTTTCGAGCTTTATTTTTTAGAGCACAGATTCGGAGACAAGCCCAAGTACGACGAAAAAGAATGTCGTACCCGTGACGCTACGTACGCGCTTCCTTTGCGCGTAAAGGTTCGTCTTGTCAACAAGGCGAAGAACAACGAGGTTATCGATTCGGAAGTCTTCATGGGGGATATTCCCTTGATGACCGAAAACGGCGCGTTCATTATCAACGGTGCAGAGCGCGTTATCGTTTCCCAGCTTATCCGTTCGCCCGGCGTTAACAATTCGTCGAGCAAAGACAAGACGGGTAAAGAAATGTTTGCAACGACCGTTATGCCCAACCGCGGTGCTTGGCTCGAACTCGAACAAGACGCGCAGGATGCGTTGTACGTTCGTGTAGACAGAAAGAAGAAGTTGCCCGTTACGGTGCTTTTGCGTGCGCTTGGCTATGGCAGCAACCGCGCGATCGAGGACTTGTTCCCCGGCAACAAAATTATCAAAGCGACCTTGGAAAAGGATACGGCGAAATCGGAATCGGACGGCTTGTACGAGCTGTACCGCCGTTTGCGTCCGGGCGAAGCGCCTACGGAAGATTCGGTAAGGGCGCACCTTTTCAATCTCTTCTTCGAGACCCGCCGCTATGATATTACCAAAGTTGGTAGATACAAATACAACAAAAAGCTTTGCCTTTCCTTCCGTTTGGAAGGCAGAAGGGTTGCCGACAACGTCGTAAACCCTGAAACGGGCGAAATTATCGCGGAAGCAGGCGAAAGAATTTCTGAAATCAAAGCGAAAGAAATTCAAAACTGCGGCGTCAACGAAATTTACGTTTTGGTAGACGATCCCGAAGACGGCGAAATCCGTCATAAGATTATTGCAAACAACACGGTGGATTTTGCGGCGATTTCCGATATTCCCGTACAGGCACGCGCGAAAGATTTCGGCTTGTTGCCTACCGTTTGCTATCCCAACTACCGCTTGTCCAAGCTGATCGCTGCGGAATGTGCAGAAGCAAGCGTGGAAGAAATTGCGGAAAAATACGTTGACGAAATCAACGAATTGTATAAGACGGTCGAAAAGGCGGAAGAACCCGACGAAAAGCCGGACGAAAAGAAAAAGAGAGAAAAGAGAAAGATCAACCGTTGCAAGTTCGTAGTGGCTTGTAAGCTTTTCCACGAAATTCTCTCCAGCGAACATCCCGTTCCCACCAAGGAACAGAAAAAAGAACTCCGTCCCCTTATCGACAAGCTTTGCCACAAGCATATTACGGTGGACGATATCGTTGCGGCGATTTCGACCAACCTCGATTTGAAATACGGTATCGGTACGACCGATAATATCGACCACCTCGGCAACCGCCGCGTGCGTTCGGTAGGCGAGTTGCTTCAAAACCAACTCCGTATCGGTATCACCCGTTTGGAAAGACTGATTAAGGAAAGAATGAGCACGCAAGACCCGATGGAAATCACGCCTTCCGCGCTTATCAACATCCGTCCCGTTTCCGCGGTTATCCGCGAATTCTTCGGATCTTCCCAGCTTTCCCAGTTCATGGACCAGACCAACCCGATTGCAGAACTTACCCACAAGCGTAAGCTTTCCGCGCTCGGTCCTGGCGGTTTGAACAGAGACCGCGCTACCTTCGAAGTCCGCGATATTCACCACACGCACTACGGTCGTATGTGTCCTATCGAAACGCCCGAAGGTCAAAACATCGGTCTTATCACTTCGCTCGCTACGTTTGCGAAAGTAAACGAATACGGCTTTATCATGAGCCCGTATAGAAGAGTCGATAAAGAAACGGGTATCGTTACGACGCACGTGGATTATTTGACGGCGGACGAAGAAGATAAATATATCGTTGCACAGGCAAACGAACCCCTCGATGCAGAGGGCAGATTCATCAACGAACGCGTTGGTTGCCGTCATCAAAACGATATTACGGAAATGCCCCGCGAAAAGATGGACTATATGGACGTTTCGCCCAAACAGCTCGTTTCCGTCGCAGCGGCGTTGATTCCTTTCCTTGAAAACGACGATACCAACCGTGCCCTCATGGGTTCGAACATGCAACGTCAGGCAGTTCCTCTTTTGAAGACCGAACCTGCAATCGTCGCAACGGGTATCGAAAGTTCGATTGCACAGTATTCGGGCGTTATCGTTACCGCAAGAGAAGCGGGCGTTGTCGTTTCCTGTTCGTCGAACATGATTAAGATTCGTGAAGAAGACGGTACGATTGCCGAATATCCTTTGAAGAAATTCGGACGTTCGAACGCAGGTACCTGTCTTAACCAGCGTCCCATCGTTTCCACGGGCGACAGAGTGTTCAAGGGCGAAATTATTGCCGACGGTCCTTCGACCAACAACGGTGAACTTGCGCTTGGTAAAAATATTCTCGTCGGCTATATGGAATGGGAAGGTTATAACTACGAAGACGCTATCTTGCTTTCGGAAAAATTGGTACAAGACGACGTCTTTACCTCTATCCATATCGAAAAGCACGAAATGGAAGCGAGAGATACCAAGCTCGGTCCTGAAGAAATCACGCGCGATATCCCCAACGTTGGCGACGACGCGCTTAAAGATTTGGACGAAGACGGTATCGTTCGTATCGGTGCAGAGGTACAAAGCGGGGATATCCTCGTTGGTAAGGTTTCGCCGAAAGGGGAAGCTGAACTCACGCCCGAAGAAAGATTGCTTCGCGCGATCTTTGGCGAAAAATCAAGAGAAGTTCGCGACACGTCCTTGAAAGTTCCTCACGGGGAAGGCGGCGTTGTCGTAGACGTGAAAGTATTCACGAGAGAAAACAAGGACGAACTCGATCCTGGTGTAAACAAACTCGTTCGCGTTTATATCGCGCAAAAACGTAAGATTCAGGTCGGCGACAAGATGGCAGGTCGTCACGGTAACAAGGGCGTTATTTCCCGCGTGCTTTCGCAGGCGGATATGCCTTTCCTTGCCGACGGTACGCCTTTACAAATCTTGCTCAACCCCTTGGGCGTTCCTTCGCGTATGAACATCGGTCAGGTTTTGGAAGTGCACTTGGGCTACGTTTGTAAGCAACTCGGTTGGAAGATTGCGACGCCCGTATTCGACGGCGCAACCGAGAAAGATTTGGAGGCTATGTTCCGCGAGAACAACCTTCTCAACCCCGACGGTAAGGTAGACGGTAAGTTCCAGGTGTTCGACGGTAGAACGGGCGAACCTTTTGAAAACCGCGTTACCATCGGCGTTCAGTATATGATTAAACTTATCCACCTCGTAGACGATAAGATTCACGCGCGTGCTATCGGGCCTTACAGTATGATTACGCAACAGCCTCTCGGCGGTAAGGCGCAATACGGTGGTCAGCGTTTTGGTGAAATGGAAGTTTGGGCGCTCGAGGCTTACGGCGCGGCGCACATCTTGCAAGAAATCCTCACCGTGAAGTCGGACGACGTCGTAGGGCGTGTCAAGACGTACGAATCCATCGTCAAAGGCGAGAACATTTCCGAGCCCGGTATTCCCGAGGCGTTCAAAGTCCTTCTTAAAGAATTGCAGTCCCTTGCACTTGACGTCAAGGTGCTCACCGAAAGCGGTGACGAGCTTATTATCCGTGAGTTCGAGGAAGAAGAACCTTCCGAACCCGAGGTAATGCGCA
>JAZUCW010000107.1:0-8763 GCA_045639305.1 Candidatus Scatosoma sp. | reverse complement strand
ACGCCGTTGCCCCACCGTGCCGAAGTCCGTTGGATATCCCTTCCTTTAGAGTATTGCAAAGGAAACGGTATTTTGCCTCGGATACGATAACGTCCTCAATTTCCCAACGGATTTTTATCCCCGTGCCGTCCGTTGACTCGTGGATTATCCCCAAAAGCGCCGTCTTCAACGTCTGGCTTTTCGTACTACCCGAAAGAATATGTACGCTGTCGCGCAGCTCTTCCAAGGCGTGCTTTGCCTGCAAATTGGCGGCGATAATCTTGTTTTTTGCTTCCTCTGGATTGCTTTCAATAATCCGTTTTGCCGCCTCCGTCTGCATAATAACCGTCGTAACCGAATGTCCCGCCGTATCGTGGATATCCTTGGCAATGCGTTGTCGTTCTTCCAAAGCGGTTACTTCCGCAACGACGGCGTACGCCTTTTCCAATTCCGCTTTGCTCTCGTCCAATTCACGCAAGGCTTTACTCAAACGCAAAAACTGGTGATAAAAAGCAAGCGCGATATGCACGACGATAAAATGCACCGCCAGGGCAAGCGCAACCCCAAACGCGTCGAGGAATAGCCCGAAAAACTCAATTTTTTGCGCAGCGCGCATCAAGAGCTGCAACGAATACACCATGCCGTATACCGACATGCTCACGCCGAACACCAGCAGCGAAATGCGCATTTTGCCCGAATTGATATAAAAACCCGTCAATACGATGATGAAGATAAGCAAAGGCAGCGTCCCGCCGACAAGGAATAACATTCCGTACACCGAAAGTCCATCCAAGCCGTATAAAATAATGCGAATCATACCGTCGCGATTGGCAAAAAGCTGTAAACTAAACGAAACGGTTAAGACGGCAACACACGCCGAAAGCCCGACCATGCCCCAAACATCTTTCGCTTTAAACAAATCGATACCGTTGCCCCAAACGACGAGGACTTCCACCAATAGCAATAAGACGAAAACAAGCCATCTTGCAAAGCGCAAAAAGTCTTTCTCGTTTCGAAAATCATATTTCCCGAACAGACGAACGAAATATTGCTTAAACCGCCCCTCTTCAGGTTTTTCGCCGCCGCGCAGCGGTTCACTCGGATTTTTTAACGGCGCGTTATCTTTTTTCTCTTTCATACGCCCTCCAAAAAGCCGAGATTCCCCAAAATCCCGTCCATAGAATACTCGGTACTGATTCGAACCATTTTTCCTTGCGCGTAATAGCTGTACAACCCCTCGGGCGCGTAAATGACGTGGTCGCAGAATACAACGTTATGCGTGCTGCAAAGCATTTGGCATCTTTTCGTCATTTCATCGTCCTTAGGCGAAGGCTCTCCCGCACCGTACGGATGGTTATGTACGATTACAAGACCAGACGGGGTATGTTCCGCCAACAATTTCGCCAGCAAAGTCGGGTCAAATTCGACGTGAACGGCGTCGCCACTTTGGATTCGCTTTTTTAAAAAAATCTGTAAATTCTCGTCCAAAAGATAGGCGTCGACTACCTCTACCCCCTCCGTTTTGTATCTTTCTTTTACGTAGTTTAAAAAATCTTTCGCGTCATATTTTCTGTATTCTTCCGTCTTTTGTTTTTCGGTGCAGCGACGAAAAGCAACCCCTAAACACACCAGGTAAGAGGCTACGCTTTCCCCCACGCCGTCAACGGCACGCAATTCTACAAACGAAGCATGCAATACTCCTTGCAACGAACCAAAGGCGGAAAGCAAACGGTGCGCTATGTCGTTGGTATTGCGACGAGGCAACGCGTTGAAGAGCAAAATCTCCAAAATCTCGTGATCCAAAAGCGTTTCTTTCCCCACTTTGGCAAGAAGACGTTTTCTATGGCCGTCGTGCGGACCCTTTCCCGTTTTTTGTTTGTTTTTTACCGTTTTTTCCAACATAAGCACACCTTTTTTTTCCTTGCTTCGTCTTTTATTGTAACACACTTTATAGAAAATGTCAAAGGGGGAAATTTGAAAATAAATATTTTTTTACGTTGCGCCCTTTATTTTGTTTACCAAAATAAAAAAATTGTGTATAATAAATATAGAAGCTGTAAAAATAGCCATAAAAACGCCTCTGTTAGGCAAACGGATAAGGAGCACGCTATGGAAAAATATTTTGACGACATCGTAAAATCTACGGTAGAAATTTTAAAATTCGATTCCTCTTTAAAGCCCGCCGAAGGCGAATATCCTTTCGGCAAGGAAACGGCAGATTGCCTGCAATATTTTTTGGATCTTGCAAAAAGCTTTGGCTTTGAAACGAAAAATTATGACAACTACGTCGGGGAAGTAATTTTCGGCGAGGGCGAGGATTTTGCGATTTTGGCGCATTTGGACGTCGTACCCGCCGGCAGCGGTTGGAAATATCCCCCGTTTGAAGGCGTCGTCAACGACGATATCTCCGACGGCGGCGTGACGGGCAGGAAAATTTGGGGCAGAGGGGCAATGGACGACAAAACCCCCGCAATCGTTTGCCTGTATGCGTTAAAGGCGTTGAAAGACGAGGGCATTACCCCGAGCCGCACCTTTAAACTGATCGTTGGCTGCAACGAAGAAGCAGGCTGGAAATGTATCGAACATTATAACGAAGTCGCGGTAATGCCCAAGGAAGGCTTTACCCCCGACGCCGATTTCCCCGTTATCTACGCAGAAAAGGGAATTTTGCATTTTTCCTGCGATTTTCCGATAAACGAACCGCCCATGTCCGCGTTGAAAGCGGGCGAACGAGTAAATATGGTATGCGATTTTGCCAGCGCAATCTGTTCGAGAAAGGCGGCGGAGCATCTCGTTTATTATGAAAACCCCATCGCAGGTACTACCCTTTCTTACGATAACACCACCAACGTTTTAAAGGCGCAAGGTAAGTCCGCGCACGGCTCTACCCCCGAAAAGGGCGCAAACGCTTTGCAGGCGCTATTAAAGTTTTTCTCGACCTTTCATCCCGATTGCAAAAAGGCGTACGATTTGTTGTTCGACGATATCAAAGGCTTGAAAACCATGCAGGACGAAACGGGCAATTTAACCCTTTCTCCTGATTTGGCAACCTTTAAAAACGGCGTATTGACCATCACCAGCGACGTGCGTTTCCCCTCAACCCATAAAAAAGAAGAAATCCTCGAAAAATTGGAAGAAGCTGGCGTTGCGTATAAAGTGGAAAATTATCAAGCCCCCCTTTATAACGACCCCAAGGGCGATTTAATCGTAACCTTAATGAAGGTATATAACGAAGTAACGGGCAAAAACGAAACCCCGATCGCCATCGGCGGCGGTACGTATGCCCGCGCCCTTGCATGCGGTTGCGCCTTCGGCCCCGAACTGCAAGGCGAGGAAGCTACCATCCATCAACCCAACGAATACGTTACGTTTGATAGAATCCGTTTGATGAGCGAAATCTATTATCGCGCCTTGAAAGCCGTTGCGAAAAAGAAGAGCAAAACACTGCGCTTGGGGTGGATTAAAGTCGTCAAAAAATCGAACGAAAAATAGAACGCTATAAAACTAAATAACCGCTACGCGCCTTTAAAAGTTTACCTATCTTTTAAAGGCGCTTGCTTTCTATAAAAAGATATGCGACCCGCGTATTGCACGCGAGCCGCATACCTTTAGTGAGAGAATATGAAAAAAGTTAGTATAGTCGGATTTTAATCACTTCTCTGTATATTTTTCTTTGCGCGGCAAAAAACCTTTTCCGGCTCTTTCCTTCCGACAAAACACCGCGGGAGCTCATCACTCCGTTTTTTAGAAGAAACTTTTTGTCTCTTCGTAACCCTTATTGTAATTTCGATTTGTGTAAATTATATGATAATCTTGTGATAATTTGGTGAAAATAATAGGTTTTCACAAAAAATGTTTGTTTTGTTCGTGTTTTTGTTTCTATATTATATCGTTTCGTTATAAAGAGAGGCAAAAACTGCTTCGGCCACGCGCAACCCGTCCGCCGCCGACGAAGTAATGCCGCCTGCATACCCTGCACCCTCGCCGCAAGGATACAACGCGCGCACGCCGACGGATTGCATATCCTTTTCCCGTTCGATACGGATAGGAGAGCTTGTGCGGGATTCGACGCCCGTCAGCAAAGCGTCAGGATTAGCAAAGCCTTTCAGGCGTTTGTCCATATCGACCGCTCCGCTTTTTAAGGCGGTAATTATCGGCGCAGGGAAAATTTCACGAAGATCGGCAAAAGTCGTACCCGCCGCATAGGTAGCCTGTACTTCGCCGAAGCAATCGCTAGTTTTGTCCTTTAAAAAATCTCCTAGCCGCTGCACGGGCGCGGCGTAATTTTTTCCGCCAACAAGGAACGCCGCACGCTCTAAAGAGCGTTGAAATTCCACCCCCGACAAAGGGGAATCACCCACGAAATCCGCCTGGGTTACCTGCACGATCAACGCGCTGTTTGCATTTTTTCCGTCGCGAGCATAATTGCTCATTCCGTTTACGACCACACCGCCTTCCTCGCTAGCGGCGGGCATAACGTAGCCGCCCGGGCACATACAAAAGGTAAATACGGCGCGCTCGTTTGCGTGCGATACGAGTTTATAATCGGCAGGCGGAAGTTTTGCATAGTCCTTCCCGTACTGAGAAAACCCGATTTTTTCTTGCAAATGCTCGATACGCACCCCTACGGCGAAATCCTTGGCGTGCATAGGGACCCCGCGACGAAGGAGCATTTCAAAGGTGTCCCTCGCGCTGTGTCCAACTGCCAAAACGAGGGCAGAAACGGGGAGATATTCCGTTTTACCCCCTACCGTGTCCGCATCGAAGTGGGTTATGACCGCCTCTTTTACCCGTCCGTCTTCGATTTTGATATCGTCAAGGCGGGTATTAAAATGCACCTCGCCGCCCTGCGCGCGGATATATTCGCGCATATTTTTTACGACCGTTTTTAAATGATCGCTGCCGATATGCGGTTTTGCCAAATACAAAATTTCTTGCGGCGCACCGAATTGCACGAACAAGCGCAATACCTCGTTATTTAGCGGGCTGTGCGTTTGCGTATTCAACTTCCCATCCGAAAAAGTCCCCGCGCCTCCTTCTCCAAACTGAATATTCGTCTGCGTATCTAAAAACCGCGTAGTAAAAAATTTCTCTACCTTTTTCTCCCGTTCTTCCACGCAATCGCCCCGTTCGATTAAAACGGGCAAAATACCGTGATCTAAAAGACGCAAAGCGCAGAAAAGCCCCGCTGGACCGCTGCCCACGACGAGCACTTTGTCTTTGGGTTGTTTCGCCTTTGGCAAGCGTTCAAAGACGGGCGCTTCTTCCTTTTGCGGCGTTTTCGAGCACTCGAAGGTATATACGTACTGCAAGCGATTTTTATCCCGTGCGTCGAGGGATTTTTTCTTGATAGCAAAATACCCTACTTGTCCGCCAAGCTTCTTTTTCGCAATAGAAAACAATTCTTTTTCGCCCTTGTCGATGGGCAATTTTATATTGGAAAAGGTCAATACACTCATACCTGCCTAGCCCCTTTTTCCATTAACGCCTTCGCAACCGTCTGCGCAGAAGAAAACGCCCATTGTAAATTATAACCGCCGCAGGCGCCGTCCACGTCCAAAATTTCACCTGCAAAATACAAACCTTTTACAAGTTTGCTTTCCAAATTCTCGTCCGTCTCCAAAAGCGGAATTCCCCCTTTGGTTACCTGCGCATAATCGAAGCCCAAATTTCCAGCCAAGGACAACGGGAAGGCTTTGATAAGCTTTGCCGCAAGACGAATATCCCCGTCGGCGCGGCGAAGAACCGCTCTGCCGATTTGATTGTTGACAACGCCGAACAAAAGCTCGGTCTTTGCAAGGTTAGGGAACTTTTCTTCTTTCGCTTTTAAAATTTGATAGAGTTCCGTTTCAGAAAAACCAGGCAGGAAATCAAGCTCCAACGAAAGCCCTTTGGCTACTTTGTCGGTAAGGAAAGCAGAAATACGGAAAACGGCGTCCCCCGAAACCCCGTACTCGGTGAAAATAATATCCCCCGTTTCTTTTGCGATCAGCCGTCCGTTCTCATACGCCCGCACCACGCCGCCTTGCACGCGAATCCCCTTTAAGCTCTTTACGGGCGCGGTATCCGTCTTCAACTGCACGAGCGAGGGATAAAGCTTAGTTACGCTATGTCCGAAGTCTTGTGCAAGCGCGTACGCCGTACCGTCCGTACCGAAGTTTTTCGCCGCTTTTCCGCCTGCGCAAAGCACGACGGTTTTGGCAAAATAGGTTTCCTCGGCGCCGTTTTTATTTACCTGCAATAAAAACCCGTCTTTTTCCTTTTTTATTTTCGTAACTTTGGCTTGTAAATAGACGGAAACGCCCTGCTTTTCAACAAAAAACCGTAAAGCGTCGCAAAGAGCGGAGGCTTGTCTGCCCGCAGGATATACTCTGCCCCGTTCGTCCGCAAGCGTAGGAACGCCGAGCGAAGTGAAAAACGCCCGCAAGGCGTTATCGTCATAGGCGGTAACGATATCTTGCGCGCGGACAGCGCCCGCAGCCGATACGGAAAAATACCCGCCTTCCTTTACGGAAAGGTTGGTAATATTCCCCTGTCCGTTGCCCGTAGCAGCAAGCTTTTTGCCGACACGATCATTCCGTTCGAAAATCGCAACCTCACCAAGGTTTATAAAATCGCGCGGGAAAGACGCCGCGAGCATAAGCCCCGCCGCGCCTCCACCGATAATTGCCACTTTTACTCTTTTCATAATTTCCATACCTTTATTGTACTCTATTTAACGCTACTTGTCAATTTTTCAAAAAAGAGAACGGAAAAATTTTTCTACGGATATTGACATTTTCGACTTTTTGTATTAAAATATACATACGATAAATACGAAATACTCTTTTACCGTTGAAAACGGTAAAAAAAAGGAGAGATTATGGGTTTTATAGAAAAAGCAATCGAATATTGTAAAGAAAACTTGGTTATGGCGATTTTGATTGCGGGACTGACGTTGTTCTGTCTTCTTCTCGTCGTTATTTTGCTCGTGCTTGGCCACAAAGCGAAAAAGCGCAGAAAGGCGTTGGCTGCAAAGGCAACGGAAATAACGGAAGAACCGCCGAAAACAGAACCTAAAAAGACGGAGAAAGAAGAAGCGGCGCCTACGCCGCAACCCCGTCCCGAAGACAAATACTGCATGTTCTGTGGAAAGAAAAACGCAGGTGAAGCGGCTTTTTGCGACGAATGCGCAGGAAAGGAATTCGGGGATTTAGAAAGCTATTTGGCAAAAAAAGAAGCCAAGCAAAAAGCGCAGGCAACGAAGCAATCGGAGGTCGAGGAAAAGCAGCAAGCACTCTTAGACGAAGCCATTGAAAAGGAAGAGAAGAAAACGCAAGCGACAAAGAAACCCGCAGCGAAAAAAAGCAACCCTTCGCTTGCCAACGTCTACGAGGAAAACGAAACGGACAAACAGGCGAAATATACCGGTAAATGGGTCGTTTTCCGTATGTATACGCTAGGGAATAACGAGGAAGCTTCGGAGGAAACCTATTTCTTCGAACTTCGCGCCTCCAACGGCGAAAAGCTGCTTTCCAGTGAAGAATATAATTCCTATAACGGCGCGCTGCGCGGGATTGCAACGCATAAAGCGAACATTGCGCGCGGTAATTTCCGTATCAACCAAACGAAAAAAGGCGATTATATTTACAAGCTGATGAGCGGAAAAAACACTCTGCTTTGCACGGGAGAAAACTATGCAACGAAGGTTCGTTGCGAAAGCGCAGTCGAGTCGGTAAAACGCTTTGCGGAAACGGCAATCGTGGACGAGAACGTACAAGAGCATTTGGTAAAAATCCCCATGGAAGAGGATACTACGCCGCCCAAACTGCCTGACGGCTACAACGGGAAATGGATTATTAGCAGCGAAACGACGGAAGACGGAGAAACGACTTATTCGTTTGAACTGTATGCAAACAACGGCGAAAAGCTGCTCTCTAGCGAGGAATACACGACCTATATCGGCGCGGTAAACGGAATTGCCACCCACAAGACGAATATTTCCCGTGGGAATTTCCGTATCACCTTAACCAAGCGCGGCGATTATATCTACAAGCTGTTAAACGGCAACGGTCAGCTTTTGTGTCTTGGAGAACATTACAAAACCAAACGGCTTTGTCAAAACGCCGTCGAATCGGTAAAGCGCTTTGCGTTAAACTCCCCTACCTTGACCGATTCGTCTATCACGAAATAAACGACAAGAAAAAACTACCTGTTTTTACAGGTAGTTTTTTTTGCCCGTTAGTCTGCGCGACGGTTTTTCAGCCAAAGCACACCGTTCGTGATAAACGGAGAAACGATCAGCCACAACGCCGCAAGCGCAATAATCGAATAGACGATAACCGAGCCTGCCGTCCGCGCGCCCATAAATACCGTGGATACGAGGTTGACGTTAAACAACCCGAATAAGCCCCAGTTTACTGCGCCGACGATTACCAAAATATACGCGATAATATTAGCAATGAGCATAAAATTTCCCTCCTGTAAGCAGTATGTGCACAGGAGAAAAAAAAATGCTTTGAATTAAAGAAAATTCAAAATTTGGAGTGCGGAATTCGGAATTGTGGGAGAATTTAAAATTCGGAGTTCGGAATTCGGAGTTCGGAATTGTGGGAGAATTTAAAATTCGGAGTTCGGAATTCGGAATTCGGAATTGTGGGAGAATTTAAAATTCGGAGTTCGGAATTCGGAGTTCGGAGTTGTAGTTTTATTGGGGCGGGCAAGCTGAGCTTGCATCCAGTCTTATCGATCCTTCCGTCGCACTGCGGTGGTTCGTGTCATTGCGAGGAGTGAGACGACGAGGCA
>JAZUCW010000106.1:0-7012 GCA_045639305.1 Candidatus Scatosoma sp. | reverse complement strand
GTAGAGGCGCAAACGCTTGCCAACGTTTATCTTGCCATGGAAAACGATTTGGAGATTTTACCCGTTATCAACAAAATTGACTTGCCAAGCGCGCGTGTGGACGAGGTAAAAAAGGAAATTGAGGAGGTTATCGGTTTGCCTGCCGACAATATCCCTTGCGTTTCGGCGAAAGAGGGTACGAATATTGAGGACTTGCTGGAAGCGGTAACCGAATATTTCCCTGCCCCCGAAGGGGATACGGACGAGCCGTTAAAAGCTTTGATTTTCGATAGCTACTACGATAACTATAAGGGAGTAATCCTTTTCGTGCGCATTATGGACGGTACGGTGCGGATTGGTGATAAGATTAAGACCTTCCTTTCCCCCGTAACTTACGACGTTACCGAGGTGGGCGCTTTTGCTCCCGGTTTATTTCCGAAAGATTGTTTAAAAGCTGGCGAAGTCGGCTATATCGCGGCTTCGATAAAATCGATTCAAGACGTAGCGGTAGGCGACACGGTTACTTTGGCAAACCGTCCTGCGCCTGCGCCGTTGCCTGGGTATAAAAAGGTGCAGCCCGTCGTCTTTTGCGGTATCTATCCTTTGGATGGCAGCAAGTTTAACGATTTAAAAGAGGCAATTTTAAAATTGCAGTTAAACGACGCGTCGCTTATCTTCGAGCCGGACAATTCGGTGGCACTCGGGTTTGGGTTCCGTTGCGGGTTCTTGGGGCTTTTGCATATGGAAATCATCCAAGAACGCATCGAAAGAGAGTTTAATTTGGATATCATTACCACCGCGCCGTCGGTAAGTTATTTGGTGCATAAAACCAACGGTGAAGAATTCTACGTGGACAATCCTTCCCATTTGCCCGATCCTTCGGATATCGAATATATGGAAGAACCGATCGTCAAAGCGGAAATTTATACGCCGCCCGATTTTATGGGTTCGATTATGGACCTTTGCAAGGAAAAACGCGGCGTGTTTAAAAATATGACCTACGTGGACGAACGGCGTGTAAAATTAGAATACACGCTGCCGTTAAACGAAATCGTTTACGATTTCTTCGACGGTTTGAAATCGCGTACCCGCGGCTATGCTAGTTTTGATTACGAATTGGCAGGCTATGAAAAGGCAAAACTCGTAAAGCTGGATATCTTGCTGAACGGGGAAATCTGCGATGCGCTTTCCACGATCGTTTTCGAGGGGCGCGCTTACGAACGGGGCAGAACGCTTTGTGAAAATTTAAAAGAAGCGATTCCCCGTCAACTCTTCGAAATCCCCGTACAAGCGGCTGTCGGTGGGAAAATTATCGCCCGTGAAACGGTAAAGGCGGTCAGAAAAGACGTCCTTGCCAAGTGCTACGGAGGCGATATCACGAGAAAACGCAAGCTTCTTGAAAAGCAAAAAGAAGGGAAAAAGCGTATGCGTAAAGTTGGCAGCGTAGACGTTCCCAGCGAAGTCTTTATGGAAATTTTAAAGACGAACAAAGACTAATTTTCGCGCACGGTAGCAAACTCCGTTGCCGTGCGTAAACAAATTTTTTGACTCGGCAAAACGCCGAAAAGGAAGTAAGGATGGCAGGTATTTACGTACATATTCCTTTTTGCAGACACAAATGCTCCTATTGTGATTTCGTCTCCTACCCCGATAAAATTACTTACGCCGAATCGTATATGGCGTGCTTGTATAAAGAACTGAAAATGCGTGGGGAAGAACTGAAAGACTACGAATTCGACACCGTATATTTTGGGGGCGGTACGCCCTCGTATATTCCTCCGAAGCTTATCCTTGGGGCGATGAACCAAATTAGAAACTGTTTCAAGTTGAAGGAGGGTGCGGAGATAACGTTGGAGCTTAACCCCGGCACGATTGGCGAGGCGAAAGTCGAAACCTATTTAAAAGCGGGGATTAATCGTTTTTCCATCGGTTTACAAACGGCAATAGACGAGCAGCTTGCGGATCTTGGGCGTATCCATAACGTTCGCGATTACGTCTATGCAACCAACCTTTTAAGGGAACAAAATTTTAGTACCGACGTGATGTTGGGTCTGAAAAATCAGACCAAGGACGACGTAGCGAAAACCATCGAGCTTGCCGTGGCTTGTGGGTCAAAACACATATCCATGTACGCGCTGACGGTGGAAGACGGTACCCCCATTTATACCGATTATTTAAACGGGGAACTGCCCGATAGCGACGAGGTTGCCGAATTGTACGAATTTGGCAGGAAACTTTTAGAAGAAAAGGGCTTTAAACGCTACGAGATTTCCAATTTTGCGATTCCTGGGTATGAGAGCAAGCATAACCTTAATTATTGGAAACGGGGCGAATATATCGGCGTGGGTGTTTCTGCTAGCTCGTTTATGTGCGGCAGACGTTTTACCAACACTTTCGATTTAGACGAATATATGAAATGTATTATCTCGAATTTCTATCCCGCGGTTACAAGCGAAGCGGTAGAGGAAAACGACGCGAAATTCGAATTCGTAATGCTTGCTTTGCGCACGGCGCGCGGGTTGAATATGAAAGAATATAAAGCGGCGTTCGGCAGCTCGCTTGCCGAGGATTTCCCGAATGCGCTGAAAAAATCGGTGAAATATCTCGAATTGGAAGGAGACGTTTTGCGGATAAAAGACGAGTATTTGTACGTACAAAACTCCGTTTTGATGCCCTTTTTGGAGGAGGAAAGATAATGCGTATTTTAATTATTCGTCACGGCGATCCCGATTATGAGAGGGATACGCTGACGGAAAAAGGGCATCGTGAGGCAAAGCTTTTGGCACAGCGTTTGCAAAAGGAAAAAATCGATTATTTTTATTCTTCGCCGCTTGGGCGCGCAAAGCATACCTGTGATTACGTTGCAAAAGCGCACGGGAAAGAGGACCAAATCGTTATTAAGGATTGGCTGCAAGAATTCGGGTTCCCGCACGAATTGCCTACGGGAGAAGAGCGCAATATTATTTGGGATCAATTGCCCGAAAACTGGACAAAAATGGACACAATGTACGATTACGAGAATTGGTACGAGCAGGATTTTTACAAAAAAGCCAACGCCGAATTTTATTATAAAAAGGTAACGGACGGCTTGGACGAGCTATTAAAAAATCACGGCTATACACGCGATGGACGACTGTATCGTACAGAAAAGGGGAATAGCGATACCATTGCGCTCTTTTGTCATTTCGGACTAGAAATGATACTTTTATCTCGCCTTTGCAATATTTCTCCCATCCTTTTGACGCACCATTTTGTCGCGCTGCCGACTTCGGTGACGACCCTTTATACGGAAGAAAGAAGAAAGGGGATTGCGACCTTCCGTTGCTGCGGATTTGGGGATACTGGACATCTTTACGTGGGCGGGGAAGAACCTTCCTTTTCTGCACGCTTTTGCGAAGTGTTCGAAGATGATACTAGGCACGATTAAGGGGGCAGGTACGAGATGAACGAGAAAAAACACGTACAAGTCGCGGCGGCGCTGCTCTTTAAGGACGGGAAGATTTTTGCGGCAAAGCGCGGGGATTCTCCCTATCCTTACGTTGCGCATAAATACGAATTTCCCGGCGGAAAAATCGAGACGGGGGAAAGCGGAGTGGACGCTGTAAAACGGGAATTGAAAGAAGAACTCAATCTGGACGTTACGGTGGGCGGGCTATATGCTTGCCATACCTTTGAATATCCCGATTTTATCATTACCTTGTCCTTGTATGAGTGTGAAATGCGTACAAGCTTTCTTTTAAAGGAACACGAAAGCTATGCTTGGATTGCGCCCGCGGATTTAAAGGAAGAGGAATGGGCGCCTGCGGATGCGGATATTTTGGCAGGACTGCGCAGAGTTTTTGGAGAATGATATGAAAAAGAAAAATATTATTTTAATCGGTATGCCAGGTTGCGGAAAAACGACGATAGGTACGGAAATTTCCGAAACTCTTGGATACGGCTATATCGACAGCGACAGCGTTATCGTTGCGCGCGAGGGGAAACGGCTTAGCGAGATTATCGATGAGGTGGGTAGAGAGGCGTTTTTGGATATCGAAGCAAAAGTAAATTCGGAGCTTTGCGCGGATCGTTGCGTGATTGCGACGGGCGGAAGCGTTATTTACCGTGATTTTGCAATGCAAAAATTAAAAGAAATGGGGACAATCGTCTATTTGAAACACTCTTTCGAAGTCATTAAAAGCCGCCTTGGCGATTTGAAAAAACGCGGGGTTGCCTTGAAAGAGGGGTTTACGTTGAAAGATTTGTACGAGGAACGCACGCCTTTGTATGAAAAATACGCGGACGTTATCGTGGAAATGCCCAACGGCTCGATTGCCGATTCGGTGATTGCCGTGGTCAAGGCGCTCAACGCATGAGAGCGGCGGAGGCAAAAATAGCCGTATACGGCGCGGGTGCGATGGGTACGGTGCTCGGTGCGTTGCTGACGAAAGGCGGGCTTTCACAGGTAGATTTAATTACTCGCAACGAGGCGCACGTACAAGGCTTAAAGAAACACGGCGCACAAATTATTTGCGAGGGGGACGGGGAGGAGTTTTGTGTACCCGTCCGCGCGTTGTTGCCTGCGGAAATGCAATCGCAATACGACGTCATCTTTTTGATGACGAAACAGCGCAATAACGCCGAGCTTTTAAAAGGGTTGTTGCCTTATTTAAAGGAAGACGGCGTCGTTTGTACTACGCAAAACGGGCTTCCGGAAGAGGGCGTTGCCGCCGTTATAGGAAAGGAACGTACTTACGGCGGAGTGGCTTCTTACGGCGCGACGTTTTTAGGGAATGGAAAAGTTGTTTTGACCTCAAAAACGGAAGGGATGCGCGTAGAAGTCGGCGGGTATTTTAACGATGGGAAAAAGACGGCGTTGCTTGCCGAAATTCTTTCGTATGCAGGCAAGGCGGTTCATAATGAAAATTTTGCGCAGGAAACGGAGAACTTGCTTGGCGCGCGTTGGGCAAAGCTTGCGATTAACGCGGCGTTTTCAGGACTTTCCGTGGTGACGGGTTTGACTTTTGGCGAGATTGCAAAACGTAGAAAAACCAGAAAAATTGCGCTAGGGGTTTTGCGGGAATGTATCGACGTTGCGAAAGCTTCGCAGGTAAAATTATCACCTATGCAAGGACGAAATTTTGAAAAACTATTCGCAGGGAAAAGCCCCGTAAAGCGTTTCGCTGCGTACACGGTACTGCCTTTTGCAATGCGTAAACATAAAAAATTGGTTTCGGGTATGCGGAAGGATATAGAAAACGGAAGAAAGTGCGAAATTGATTTTATAAACGGCGCCGTCGTAAAAGCAGGAAAAACGGTAGGGGTGGAAACGCCTCTTTGCCAAGCGATTGCCGAAATCGTGCACGGGATTGAAAACGGCTTGTATGAAACCGATTATCAAAACGTGGATTTTTTATAAGACAAACGGTTGACAACTACGTTGTCAGATGATACAATAAACAAGAAAATTAAAAAGAAGGTATACAGTATGGATTGGAACAAACTTGCGGACGTGCTTGTCCCCGATGAGAACGTAAAACCGTTGGAATATTATGAAACCTTGTATCCGCCCCGCAATCTTCCGCAGGGCGCACAGGTAACCCGTCTTGCGCCCAGTCCCACGGGCTTTATCCACTTGGGTAATTTGTTCGTGGCGATTGCAAACGAACGCATTGCGCACCAAAGCGGTGGCTTGATGTATTTGCGTATAGAGGATACCGATTTAAAACGCAAAGTAGACGGTGCGGTAGACGCGGTGAAAAATGCGCTCCGCTATTTCGATATTCGCTTTGACGAGGGCGCAGAAATTGAGGGCGCGGAAAATGCGTACGCTCCCTATTATCAACGCGAGCGTGCAGAGATTTACCATGCGTATGCAAAGGAATTAATTCGTCGTGGGCTTGCGTACCCTTGCTTTTGTACGGAAGAAACCCTGACTGCGCTTCGCGAAAAACAGACCGAAGAGAAAAAAATCACGGGCTATTACGGCGAATATGCGGCTTGTAGAAATTTGTCGGAGGAAGAAATTTATGCAAATCTTGCGGCGAAGAAACCTTACGTAATCCGTCTTCGTTCGCAGGGCAATGCAGAAAATAAAATTACCTTCCGCGACGAAATCAAGGGGGATATCACTGTTACTGAAAACGATCAAGACGTCGTAATCTTAAAATCGGACGGGATTCCCACCTACCACTTTGCGCATGCTATCGACGACCACTTTATGCGCACGACCCTCGTTATCCGCGGCGAAGAATGGTTGGCGTCCCTGCCTATCCATATCGAGCTTTTCAGTGTGCTTGGGTTTACCCGTCCCAAATACGGGCATAACTGTTCGCTTCAAAAAATCGACGGCGAAACCCGCCGCAAGCTTTCCAAGAGAAAGGACCCCGAACTGTCTTTGGAGTTTTATCGCCAAGAAGGGTATTATTCCCGCGCGGTCAAGGTGTATATGCTCACCTTGCTTAATTCCAACTTTGAAGAATGGTATATGAAAAATCCCGAAAAGAGTTTGGAGGAATTCAAATTTACCATCGGCAAAATGGGCAAGAGTGGTACGCTGTTCGATTTGGATAAACTCAACGACATCAGTAAGAACGAGCTGGCAAAACTCTCCGTCGAGGAGATGTACGATTTCCTTTCCGATTGGGCGAACGAGTTCGGCAACGATAAGCAGAAGGGCTATTTTGCGGATAAAGAGTATATGTACAAAGTGTTGACTCTTTGTATGGGTATCGGCGGGAAGAAGCGCAGAAAAGACTTTACGACGGCAAAACAGGCAGTCGAGTTTATTTCCTATTTCTTCGATTCGACGTTTGCGCCCGAATACGCGTACCGCTTCGAAAATGAAACCGTGAAGAAGATTTTGTGCGATTTCAAAGGGAAATACGACTATGCCGACGATTGCTCGGCTTGGTTTGACAAAGTAAAAGCGGTGGCGGCAAACGCAGGGTTTGCAACGGATATGAAGGCGTACAAGGCTGACCCTACGGCGTATCCCGGTAACGTTTCGGATGTCGCGGAAATGCTCCGTATCGCAACGACGGGGCTTGCCAAT
>JAZUCW010000105.1:0-1560 GCA_045639305.1 Candidatus Scatosoma sp. | reverse complement strand
GGGGTTTGATTCTCCGCAAACGCGCGCAAAAGGAAAAGGTGATTGGAATCCGTGAGTAGGAAGGGGAAATCGTCGAAACGGACGATGCGTATCGTACCAGTTATCCCAACGCTTGGGTAAATATCATGTACGGCTGCAATAATTTTTGTTCGTATTGTATCGTTCCTTACGTTCGTGGTAGAGAACGTTCTAGAAACCCCGAATATATCCTTGCCGAGGTGAAAAAATTGGTGGCGGAAGGCTATCGCGAAATAACTTTGCTTGGGCAAAACGTCAATTCGTACGGGACGGATCGGGATACGGGCATGACGTTTGCGCAATTGTTGGATGCGGTTGCCTCCATAGACGGCAAATTCCGTGTACGGTTTATGACTAGCCATCCCAAGGATTTTACCGAAGACGTCGTGCGTGTTATGGAAAAGCACAGCAAAATCTGTAGGTTGGTGCATTTGCCCGTACAATCGGGTTCAAACACTATTTTGCAAGCAATGAACCGCCGTTATACACGTGAAAAATATTTAGACGAAATTGAAATGTTAAAATCTCGTTTGCCTGAGGCGGAGGTAACGACGGATATAATCGTTGGTTTCCCCGGGGAAACGGAAGAAGATTATTTGCTGACGGAAGATTTGGTAAAAAAGGTAGATTACGCCTCGGCGTCTACCTTCGTGTATTCCCCTAGACAGGGTACGAAAGCGGCGACAATGGAAAACCAAATCGACGAAAGCGTGCAAAAGGACCGCATTATGCGGTTGGTCGAACTTGTCAATTCGCTTACCCGTAAAAAATCGGAAAAGTACGTAGGGAAAGAAGTGGAAATCTTGTGCGAGGACTACGATCAAAAAAAAGGGTTGTATATGGGACGAGACGAATTTGGGCGTATGGGGTATTTTGAAAGCGAAGAAAATAAAATCGGGCAATTCGTCACGTTGAAAATTGAAAAGGCGAACGGGATTTCGCTTTTCGGGAAAGAGATAGAAAATGCAAAAGAGGAAAGAGGAGAATAGGAAAAATGGCATCGAAAATGATGGATCATTATCGGGAAGTAAAACGGAAACATGAAGATTGTATTTTGTTTTACCGCCTTGGGGATTTTTATGAAATGTTCGACGAGGACGCAATTGAAGTGTCCAAGCTTTTGGATCTTACGTTGACGGGAAAAGATTGTGGTGAAGCGCAACGTGCGCCGATGTGCGGTATTCCTTTTCACGCGGCGGACGGCTACGTTGCAAAACTTGTAGAGCTTGGAAAAAAGGTTGCAATTTGCGAACAGATATCCGATCCCAAACAAGCAGGCAGGGGGCTTGTGGAACGGGACGTTGTGCGTATTGTGTCCGCAGGGACGATGATTGACGAGGACTTTTTGCAGGCGGATAAAAATAATTATATCGCTTGTATTTTCCGTTTGAATGGAGAAGTTGCTTTGGCGTGGACGGATATCACGACGGGGGAATTTTTTGCTGAAGAATTTGTGGGGAAAGACGCGTTTGAAGACGCGATCGGTCAACTTTTAAAAATATCTGTTGCAGAAGTTATTTGCAATGACGATATTTTGTTGGA
>JAZUCW010000104.1:0-18352 GCA_045639305.1 Candidatus Scatosoma sp. | reverse complement strand
TTTATGTACGTAATAATCGTACACCGCGCTGCAAAAAAGCGGCGGTTGCGAACGGTCGGCAAGCGTGTTCGCATTTGGCATATACCCAAGCGTATCGATAAAATACGCCATATTATCAAGGTTATTCTCCACCTGCTCGTCGTGTCCGTCTATCATCAAGCCAAGATTGACAAAATACACGTCCCAATAGTACAAATCCGTGTACATGCCGCCGATAGACGGCGAAACGTAAGGTTTAGGCACGACGAAGTCCCCACGCATCTCTTTCGGCGCGTGGAAGGTTTTCGTCCAATTCCTTGCGATATATTCTCTGACTTCTTTCATAATAAAACCCTTTTTATCCCTCGTATAAGCAAGAGGTAACGTCCCCTTCAAGCCTACTATTCGTATATCCTTGTTCGCCGTCATGAACGTTTCGCATATAAATAGCAATTATCTTATTGTCGGGATCTACCCAAAAATACGTACCGTACGCACCAGCCCAGCCGTAACAATTCTTCACGAGCGTTCCGTAGGTTTCGTCCGTAATCACACGAACTCCCAACCCCCATACTTGAGGAGGCGGCAAGACCTCTTTAGAAAGTTGCGGCGTTGCCATTGCCCGTACCGTGTCTACGTTCAATATGCGCACTCCGTTATATTCGCCCTCGTTTAACAGCATTTTCGCAAAAGCAAAATAGTCGTCCATCGTACTTGCTAAGCCTGCCGCGCCCGAAAAAAACGTCAAAGGATAATGTTCAAACACACGTGTTGTGTCCAAGGGCTCACTCACGCACTTCCCGTCCTCATCCGTCGCAAAACGCACCATCCTATCCCACTGCGACCTCGTTGGCACAAAGGTCGTATCACGCATACCCAACTTATCGAAAATTTCTTCTTTTAAGAATCGATCGTACGCTTTTCCTGAAACGATTTCGATAATTCTTGAAAGTATATCCAACCCAATAAACGGGCTGTAATCGCTGGACGTTTTCGGTTCAAATTCCAAACGGCATTTTGCATAGTGCGGCATCGCCGTTTCAAGCGTAGCCCTTTCCTCTACGGGAATTGCCAAAAAATCTTTTGCACCGATATCCCCAGAGCCTATCCCGCTAGAATGGGTTAACAGCTCTTTAATCGTGACCGCCGTGATTGCTTCAATTTCTTCTACAACTTCGCCGTTTTCAATCTTGCCTACGAATAATTTAGAAAATTCGGGAAGATATTTTTCAATCGGATCTTCTAAAGAGAGCAACCCTCTATCCACCAAAATCAACGCCGCCACTGCCGTGATTGGCTTTGACATAGACGCCAAACGAAACAAAGCGTCGCTTTTTAACGCTTCCCGTTTGGAAATATCAGAAAAACCGAATTCTTCTCTATAAAAACCGCCGTTTTCTTGATAAACCAACACGGAGGCGCAAGGAAGGACTTTTTGCCCTATCACGGCAGATACGTGCGCGCGAATATTCTCTTGCACTTTTCCGAAATTTAGCTTTCTCATTGAAGATAATCCCCTAACAACGTTTGCAAAATCACTTGCGCATAAATACGAACGCAAAAATCGGTAGGATGATTTACGCTGTTTGCGAGCCAGTCGCGAATAGGCTTCCCTGTTTTTTCCATGTCAAAAATAACGGAAGTTACCCTTGCAACACTTGTGTTTCGATAGTTTTGTTGAATTTTCAACAAAGAACCCTCAAAGATTTCTTGATTATTTCTCCAAGTCTTGCATTGACAATTGGGGAGCATCGGCGCAACCAACAAAATATTCCCATTAGGATTTTCCGCCAAATACTTATCCATCATTTCTCGCGTGGATTGTATATAGTCCTCTTCGGGCGTGTACGGATCGTTCATCCCAAACGCCAAAACAAGCAAATCCGTATCCTTACAATGGGGCAATATTCTTTCATCAAAAGCATCTTGCCCATTCTTTACCGTCCAACCGCCAACTGCTTTGTTTTCAACGGTAATTTCAGCATCGAATTTACTCGCCAAATAATCCGCCACCAATCGATACCAAGGGGGCAGGTACGGATTGAGCATGCCGCCATACTCCGTTCCCGATGCGTTACAGCCTACCGTGATGGAATCGCCATAAAACATTATTTTCGCTTTTTTATTCTTTTCCAGCTCCCCTATAAACGGCTTTGCTTTTTCGTCTTGCGTAGGAATAAAGCCCCGCCATTTGTCGTCCGTGTGATAACTTACAGACAAATAATTGCGAACACCGTCCGCCCCTTCGGAATGAAAGATGTATCTATCTTCCTCAAAAGAAAACTCAATTTTTTCAGGGTCAGCCAACAACATAACGGGTGGATTATACGTCTTCGCAAAATACTCGTCCGTATTCCAAAAAGGCAATTCCCCGCCTTTTAAACGTTTTATGCCCTTGGGCGTAACCGCGTAATCTTTACCCTCTTGATACCTCTTTTCAAGGTGAATATCTCGCACAATAACGGAATCTTTTAAAGGCGCAAAGAGAAATTGCATTTCCCCATCTTCGCCAATAATAACGCCCGTTTCATCATATATTGTTTTTGTGTTCCAAATAGGCTGTAAATACTTATCTTTTTGTTTATTATCAAATTCCATACGCACCCGCAAACTACGCCTCACTCTAATGCGGCGTCTTATTCGTTTTATTATCTTTTTGCAAACTTATACAATCGGGAAACGTCGTAGTCTTCGCCATTGATATATTTTGCAAGCGTGATCGCTACGGGTTTAGGCTCTCCCGAATGCGCTTTGTCAAAAACGTTGTAGGTCAAGCCGAAGTTATCTTCTCCTTCACACTCCAAACGATCCGCCAAAGTACATAATCTAAATAAGAAAATCTTTTTCACAAACGGAAGCTCTTTCTCCACCGTCTCAAACGCCTTTAAAAATCTACCGCCGATAAGTTGTTTTTCAGAATCTCTTGCAAAATCCGACCAACCTAATTCGGTATACCACACGGGCATATCTCCCACGCCGAACGCTTGCATAACGCCGTGCAAACGCTTTTGTCCTTGCAACCAATCCTCGTCAATCTCCCCCGTCTTCATGGAATAAGGATGGAAATTCATCACCTCGAAAAAGTCTTCTTGTTTGTTCGACTTTTCCGTGCAAACCGAGGGATACAGACCTGATTGAATCCCCGCAAACACGTTCGTTAAGTACATGGGTGCGTCGTCCGTGTTGCAAAATCCCGGGAAAAGAACCTTTGCGTTCGCATTATATTTCTTAACGCCAAGGGTTGCAAAATAGGACAAATCCAAAACGATTTTTACAATTTCTTCTTGCGGGTATATGTAAGGTGCGTTTTCCTCTTTCGTTTTTCCAAATACGAACCCTTCAAGGTGCAGGAAGTCCCCGTTAAGACCGTCCGGCTCGTTCGTCGGCTCGAAATAACAAATATCGGGGAACTGCTTAGCAATCAGCTCGTACAGCTTTCTTTGCACGTTTAAGAAACGAACATACTTTTCCCTTTCCGTCGTAGGATTGGGAACTGCCCATCCGTCCGTGCAATGAAAATCTTCGGGATACAAAAACGACCACGAAAGCAAGGAAAAATCTTTAACCCCTTTTTCCTTTAACGCATCCAAATACACGCGCAATTTTTCCGCGCGGTCTTCAAGAATAATTACGTTATCGTCCTTATCGCAACGGGCAAACTCGTGAAAGCGCAGCCAAACGCGCACCGCCGTTGCTTTAAATTCTCCTGCAAAATGCGAGATAATTTCGTTGGTCAACCCCCTGTCGAGGCGATCGTTCACCTCGCAGGAAGTCTCGCATAAGCCTATTTCAAAACTACTACTTTTAGACATTTCTTTTTCTCACTATTACTCTTTTACATACTTGTACAATATCGATAAGTCCGCATCTTCGCCGCGGATATATTTCGCGAGCGCAATTGCCGCCGCCTTCGGTTTTCCGCCGTTAACGGGATCATCCTTATTATACATAATACCAAAGTTATTTTCGCCAACCGAGATATCTTGCGTCGTCAGAGTCGTCAAACGGAACACCATAACCGTTTGTACGTACGGCATCTTTGCCTTTACCGTATCAAAGAACTCTATCAGGGCGTCTGCAATGGTTTGTTGGCGCGCAGGCTCCCCGTTATCCGTCCAACCAAATTCCGTAAACCAAACGGGCTTTCCGCCGTCGCCGTGTTGAATTGCCACGTCGTAAATATCGTTATGCAATTCTAACCAAGCGTCCGTTACGGTATCACTACCAAAGGTATAGGGGTGCCAATTCAAGATTTGGAAATAATGGTCGGGGTCCACGTCCGCCTTTTCCTGCCCTGCAGGAAGTCCGCTCGATTCAATCGCATCGTAAATCCCGTCCAAGTAATCGGGCGTGGTTACCAAACCCATAAGCCCGGGAATTGCGACTTTCGCATTAGGATTTACCGATTGTACAGCTTGCGTTGTATACCAGCACAAATCCGCTACGATACGAACTTGGTCGTATTGCGTATACATATAGCTCGCATTAATAATCTCGCTGCCCGCGTGCGTATACCCGTTTTTATGGATACAGCTACCCGCCTCGGGTTCGTTTGCAGGTTCGAAGTATTTTACTTCGGGGAACTCCTTTGCAAACGCTACGTACGCTTTTTGCTGTAATTCAAGCCAACGAATATACATTTCGTATTCTTCGTAAGGGTCGGGTACGACGTAACCCGTCGTCGTTGGATAATCCTTCGGATAAACAAACGCCGTCGTCATCGCGAGGAAATTCTCTACGCCCGCCGCCTTCAAACGATCTATTGCGTCGTGCACAATGGATAATTTCGCTTGATTGGCAACGACCTCGTCGTTTTCGTCTACGGAATATAAATCCCCGTAACTAATCCACATACGGAAGGATTTCACGCCAAGACCGCCCGCCATATCGGCAATCCACTCGTTCGTGATGCCAGGGTCTACGCCGCCGCCCATCTCGCCGAATACTTCGCACAGTCCGTAAAAGCCCGATTTGTCAAAATCGTAAACGATTTCCTCTTCCTCCTCACTGCAGCCTACCGCGGTAAAAGGGAAGCAAAAAACGCACATGAATATCGCGATTATTTTTTTCCAAATATTACGCATTTTCTCTCTCCTTTTTCACCAAAACCCACGCAACGGGCAACAAGCAAAGCACCGCCGAAACACCGATTACCGAGCCGCAGCCCTCTTCTTCTACTTCTTCGTTTCCATCTTTGCCTTGCAAATTTTCTCTTACCGCCCAAGGCTCCATGATATCCGTTTTCGCGTTAAAATCTCTCGCTTTGATCGTTACGATAGAATCGAGGTTAAACAACGCAACCTTCTTAAAAGACATCTTCGCATTGCTTGCAATCTCGATTTTGTCTCTTTGCGCAATCTGCATACCCTTTACGGTGTACGCGTTTTCCTCGATTGCGGAAAGAGGCGCATTTGCGTTTACAAAAGCAAGCGTTACTTCCTCGCCAAGACGGGTAATTTCTATCGTCGCACCTTGATAAACCAAAGGCATATTGAAAGTAATTTCTTCCGTCTTAACCCCGTCGCTAACTCTTGCTCCGTTTTCGCTAAACACGATTTCCAAATTCCCGTGCTTATAGGTAAGAGCGTTTACCTCGTCCAAGGTCAATCTTGCGATATGATTTTCAACGCTCCCCTTCGTTTCAAAACCGTTTTGTTTTTTCGTGAAAGCGGTCAAAGAATCGCCGTTTGCCACGTCTGCACGGAAGGTTTCCAAATCACTACCGCCTACGTACTGGGAAGAAGTGAACGAACGGTCCAGATTGACTACCGAGAAATTATTCAAACGGAAATCCACCCCGTTCGCGCCGTACACGGAAACGTAGCCGTCCGTTTTTACACCCGTAACGTATTCGCGGACAATCCCCAAAACGCTTTCAGGCTCGTTTGCTTCCTTAAAGTGCATAGTTACCGTGCCGTTTCTGATGACATACATGAAGTTATACGTCGCCGATTTTCTAAACAAATCGTACTCGTTTGCGGGAATTTCTTCCATCCCGGGACGATGCACGATCTCGTTTTGACCACTAGCGCGGATGCAGTTCGTCGTATAATAGATACTCTTTCCGTTATAGGTCGCAATCCCCAACGATTGCGCGTTTGCATAAATGTTTTGATAACTATCAAGCCCGAATTGAAGTCCGAAACATTCGGCGTCGCAAGCCCCTCTTCCATCGGGCGTATCGTAATAATCTTCGGGATTATCGTAATAATAATCACTGCCAACGAGCGTTACGTCAAAACGCACGATACAATCGTTGTATCTTACCTTCGGTGCAAAAGAAGAGGTGGGCGAGGCGTTACCAAACAACGCGTATCCGTCGTCCGCAAAATCGTAGTTTGCCAAACGAACGTTGCTACCAAAATACCAATCCTTGGTCGGAACGTAGAACTGATAATACTTCCCTTCTTCGTCCTCAAACTCTTTTACGCCCTCAAAGTTCATTGCCATATCCGCAATCGTACTCGCCTTGTAAATAGAGCGTTCAAACAAAAGGTCGTCCACGAGCGCACCGTTCCCGCTAACGGCGTAGTTTTCAGGAGTTTCCATACCCCAATACCCTTCTATACCGCTTACGAAGAAGGTTTTTTGTTCGCCGTTTACCGTTACGATAAGACTATTGTCGTACCGCGCAACGATCTCCATATCAAACACGCCGTCTTTAGGGTTCGATACAATTTCAATCTCTTCCTTATTTTCGCCGTCCATGCAAACGAGCTTATAGCCTGCAAAGCCGCGCACAAGCCCAACGAATACGCCGTCCTCTTCCACGGAAGGTTTCGCAACCTCAAAACCCGTTGCTACGCCGACTGTTGCGGAGGAAAAATCAAACTTTGCCGAAAGCTCGTATACCGTGGAAACTTCCGTAGACTTCTTCACGAAAGCGTCAAAATAAACGACGCTCGAGCCAATCTTACCCAAGTTCAATCGTCCAACGGGCGCGATATTCGCCGATTCCATCGTAAAGGGCGAAAGAGCAATCCATTCCGAGCCTTTTATCGTATTGTCGTCGTGGGAAATCCTCGACGTGGTAAAATCGTCCTCGTATACCTTTTCGTCACCCTCGTAAACGTCGAAGGACAAAACGTCAAAGTGGACGTCAAAGGTGTTAAAACCAAAGTAACCGTCCTGCACCTCGAAATTTTCAATCGTCGAAGTACCAACGACCTCGTCCCCGTCTTTGACCGTGTAGGTGATATCATAACTATCGTCGTCCTGCTTTACAAAATCGACGATGGTCGTGGCAACGTCCGTCTCGAAAAGAGGCGAATAATTAAACAGCATATTTGCGTTTTCGCCGTTTTTAAACACCTGCGTTGCGCCGCTGGTAAAAATCAACGCACCCGACGCTTTTTCAAAGATGCTCGTTGCCGAAGCGGTACCGAAAGAGAGCGCAAACCACGACTCGTTTTTCGTGGGGATTCGTTGCGTTTTCATCTCCAAACGGCAATCGCCCTCTAACTTATAACCACGGCAAACGATATGCCCCGGCCAAGCATATTCCGTCGGCTGAATACGCAAAGACGAATAGTTTGCAACGATATCCGCATCGTCCACAATCCAATCGTCGCTAAGCTGCGCCGCGTTAAAGCTATCTGTATACACTTTTTCGCTCGTCACCGCCGCCTCAGCCGTATGCAAGTTCGCCGTACCCATCGCCACGGCTGCCACGCAAGCAAGCGCGGACGCGCCGAGGAGGGTAGAGCGTAATTTCTTTTTGTTCATTGTTTTTTCTCCTAAAAATCAACGTCGGGGGTGAATTTTTCCAATATGAAGCGAACACCCAGCGTAAACGGCAACATAAATACCGAGAACATAATGCCAACCGTCGCCGCATCGAGCAAGTTCTGCTTTCTGTCCCCAGCATTGTTTACCATCTCGAACAGATACCAAGGAAGCGTCTTAAACTGGGAATCCATGCCCGGAGAATTTGCGGTTAGCAACATCGGTTGCAGCATAAAGCCGAACACGCTGGTAAAGATTGCAATCGCCCAAGTCGTAATGGTCGGCATAATCAGCGGAATACTAACGAAAAACATTTCCTTAAAATACCCGCACCCGTCGATTTGCAACGCTTCGGGAATATCCTGCGGAATACGCAGCATCGCCCCGCTCATCAAAATAACGTTCGTGCCCAAGCCCATTAAAATACTGAACGTATAAATAATAGGCCAAAGGTGAGGATTGTTGGGTATACCCGTATCCAACCACTCGTTTGTATTCGCCCCAAACCACGAACAAAATTCCGCAATCGGACCGCCGAGGTTTTTATCAAACATACTGCGGTACGCCATCGTCAGCGCCACCAAGGAAATAACGGAGGGCAAATAGAAAATCACGCGGAAAAACTTTTCGAAGTACACCTTTTTATAAAACGCATACGCCGTATACAAAGCAATCGGGAATATAATGATATTGATTAAAATCGCCCGAAAGGTATTTAAGAAGATATTCAGCATCCCCTTGTCGCCTTTCAAGAAGAAGCTTTCAAACATATCAACGTATCCCTCAAAGCCGATATACTCTAACTCGCCGTACATATTGTATTCGAAAAAGGTCAAGCGTACCGTTTCAAAATTCATATATACCCAGAAAATCAAGAAATGACTAACGGACAAGACGAGCAAGCTGGTAATAAATAATCCCCTCTTCCAATTCGTCTTCTTTCTTCTTGCTTTTCCGCTATTTAATTGTAAAGTAGTATTCATTGCTTCCATCTTCGTATTTACGCACCCAATCCGTAATATTCATTCCATTCGTCAAAGCTATTCTTTAATCTTTTGTAGACACGCGCTACAATTCTATCCGCCGCCTTATCTACGGGTTTAGATCTAAATTCGCCAAATACCGTTGCAAGGTCTTCACCCATGAACATAGAAACCGTTTCATCCAAATAGATAGGCGATACTTTCTTTGCCGTCAACGGATATTTAATAACGAACTCGTCTGCGTTATAATAAATATTGAAGGTGGATTTTTGGAAATCCGTCCAAGCGTAATCAGGAGCCAATTCGTACGCGTTATAATCGAAGGGACGAACGACGCCCGTGCGCTTTGTAAACTTCACCAACTGATCTTCACTGCAAAGGAACGCCAAGAATTCTTTTGCCAAATCCTTATTGGTTGCGTTGGTAGGAACGTACATAACGTTATCCGTCTGCACGTAGGTAAGCTTTTTCGCCGTACCGTCTTCCTTCGTTTCCGCACCTTCTGCCGTAGGGATAAACATCAATTTGAAGACGTTATCCTTCTTCATAAAGCCTTTGTATTCCTTTTCAAAGAAGTCCCCGACCAAGCAAACTGCAGTCTTCCCTTTCGCGAAGTTTTCTTGCATTTTTTCTTTGGTCATACTACCGTCGTTGTTCGAGTTGTACAATTTCCCGTTGTCGTCTACAATAATTTTGCGTACGATGTTCAACGCGTCTTTATAACCGCTTTGTTTTACCAAATCCGCACTCGTCATATTGAAGAAATCGTAGAAACAACCTTCGTTGATATACTTATTCGGGGTCGTCGTACCCTGGATTTGCGCCCACCATACGTAGAAAAGCGCGTCGTACCAGTTCAAATAGTCGATGGAATATCCCCAAGGAATAATCCCGTTATTCGCCAAACGAATATCGGTCAAATACGCCATCAATTCGTTAACGGTGTACGGTTCGTGCGTCCAAGCTTCGCCTGCGTCCAAACCCTCTACGATAAAGGGGTTGCCCTCTTTGTGCGTGGTTTCAAGCAAAATCGTTTCGTTGTACGCAATCGACAATACCTGCGATGCCCAAGGCATACCCCAGGTAAGCGATTCCCCACGCCCGTAATATCTTTGACGGGTAAACTGTTTCATTACGTTTTCGTCAATATAATCCTTGATTTTTTGCGTTCCGTTCGAGGTTTGCACTTCCGTTTCATATACCGAAGTCAAATCTTCCACCAAGCCGTCCTTAACGTACCCTTTCCAGTTACCGTTCGACATAATAATGTCGGGAACGTTCTTTTCCAAATACAAGTTTGCTTGGTAGGTGATATTGTTATCGGGAATTAATTCGTAAGTAATTCCCTCTTTGGTTGCGCAAAATTCCTTCAACGATTCTTCCAGCCACTCGTCGCCGTAACCGCCGTTGTAATAACGAATCGTCAGCGTACCTACTTCTGCCCCCTGAGCGCTGCTGCACCCGGAAAGAGCGCCGATACACGAACAAGTTGCCAACACGGCAAGCGCCGTAGATAAAATTTTCTTCATAATCTATTTTCTCCTTTATTATCTTTAACCTTTAATACCGCCGCCAAGCGAGATTTTCATGATTTGTTCTTGGAAAGCCAAGAAGATGGCAATTACGGGAATAATCGAAATCATAATCGCCGCAAAGAACTTGGGATACTGGCTTGTATTATTCCCCGTCGTAACGTTCTCTTGAATACCCACGAGCACCGTAGATATCGTGGGGTGGGTCGGCAAGAAAATCTGATAGGACGCGTATTCGTTCCAAGAGCCGATAAAGCTCAGCATCCACAGCGTTCCGACGATCCCCATTACTTGCGGTACCATAATCTTGATTAATACCGTAAAATCGCTTGCCCCGTCAATTTCCGCCGCCTCCATATAGGTGCGAGAAACGTTTTTAAATACGGAGTACACGAGCAGGAAATTCATACCCGTACCGCCCGCGCTCGACCAAATCATCGAAAGGAAGTTGTCGTATATTCCTAAATCGTTGAAGAATATATATAAGGTAGAGGTCGAACCCGTAAGACATACCAGCATTGGCAAGATATGGATATAAAACAAAATTCTCTTACCGCGGAAATCAAATTTTGCCAGCGCATACGCCGCGAAGGTCGTTGCGATCATCGCCACCGTCGGACAAGCCAAACACAACACGATGGAGTTTACGAACGCCTCGCCCATTGCATAATTTTCGAAGATATAACTGTAATTACTCCACTCGAATACTTTCGGCAACGACCAAGGGGTGTCGGAGAATTCGAGATACCCTTTTAAGGAATTGCTAAGCAGCCACAATTCGGGAATAATCAAGATTGCCGCGTAAACGCAAAAGATAACGCAGGTGACAATCAGATATTTCTTATGCGCCGCCACTCTATTTACTTTGCCCATTTTTATCCCTCTTCCTTTATTATACATATAAAACGTTGACTACGCAATCTTTTTCAATAACAAGGTTGGTGACGATATTGCCGTTTTCGTCCAAAACGATTGCCGTATAACCGTCCTTGTTCAGGCTTGCAAAATCAAACGCCTCGTCCTTTTTCGCTTGCACGGTATAGGTTTCCCCGTCTGCCACGGAATTTACCGTCACGGTGCAATATTCGTTCTTCTTCGCCTCAAGCGTGATATCTTCGGTGATTGCCGTTTCCATATCAAACGTTTCGCCGTTTACAGTCCAAGCGCAATCCTCTTCCAAGGCATAGGGAGCAACCGCTTTTTCGCCGTTTGCCACCGCCATCGTTTGCGTTTTTACGCCGTGCTTTTTAAAGGTTACGAACGAATACCCGTCGTAATTATCCGTATCTGCAAAGGTTTGAATCGTTTCCACTTCATACCCTTCTTTGCCGACCATAATGTTTCGGATACTATCGATTTGTTCCTGGGTCATCCCGCAAGCCTCGATTAAGAACGTCGCCGTTCTATCCGCAAGCGTTTCCCCTGCGTAGGTGTCAAGGTAATCGAAGAGGCAATCCACCACAATCTCGTAATTTCTCGTCTGCTCTTTCGTCCAAGCGCCCGTGGTTGCGAACATGGAAGTGTAATAATCTTTCTTCGATTCCTCTTCGCTTGCGCCGAGCAAGGATTTTAACAAGATCGATATCGTACCCGTTCTGTCACGACCGACCATACAATGCATATCGATGGGGTAATTGTCCTTTTCCGCAAACACCGACATAATATTTTTGATTTTTTCAAAATTATCGCGGCTGTTGATCCCCACGCCCGTATCCACGGTCTCTACCGAGGATGCGTACTGCGGAGTTTCAAACGCGAAGTACCCTTCACCCAAGCCAAGCGGGTCACGCTTATTTGCGCCGCTTGCCGCTTCCGTCTCGCCTCGAAGGTCCAAATCCGTTTTAATCCCAAGCTTGTCAAACGCCGCTCTGCCCGCCGCCGTCATCGTTTCCAAACGAGCCGAACGATAGACAAGACCTTGTTGCACGTACCCGTAAGCGCCTTCAAACCCGCCTAAATCACGAGTATTGGAAACCCCTTCGATTTCCACCGTACGCACCGCCGCCTCCGTTTCAAACGAGAAGATGGAAGAATAAGTCTTTCCGCCGTTTTCAAGGTTTGCGATTACTTGCCAAAAATATTCGGTATCCTTCAGCGGGTTTTCAATCGCAACGCCCGTCGATTTGTTCGCATTTTCCACCTTTTGCACCGTCTTCGTAAACTTGTTGTCCAGCGCGATACGCACCGTATAGGAAGCCACGCCGTCCAAAGTATCCGTCCATTTCAAAAGGTTGTTTTCAGGCTGAAAATCATCGTTTTCCTTATAAAGTTCTACCACACGCGCGATATGCTCGCTGTCGGCATAATTGACACAGCTTGCAAATTCTTTATGCCCGTCGTTGTATTCGTACAACCCGTTCAAATACGCCGTGTCTACCCCTTCGCTCGCCCACCAATCGTTGATTTCCTGCGTATTAAAATTCACCGTTGCGCCGTCGTAAGGAGTCACCGCACGAATCGCGGACGAGAAATGCAAAGGATTGTTTTCTGCTTTTACTTGCGCGCTTTTCAAGGAAACGACGCTTGCCGCCGTCACCCCAACGCACAAAATGGAGATTAGAGTCTTTAATCCCTTTTTCATACCGTCAATCCTCCTTCTTTTTTCTCATCGCAACCACCGCGCCGAACAATACAGCAAGCCCTGCTCCGCCAAGCGATACCACGCCAGAGCAACCGCCTTCGTCCCCTTTTGCAGAAGTTCCGTCGTTCGTGCCCGTACTGCCCGTATCATCGTCGGGTTTGATAATCGGCTCGTCGTCTTCCACTTTTTCGTATACGACTCGGTACTGTGCATCGCCCTCTACCACGATGGTCTGCACCTCGCTTTCCCCTTCGTATAAGGTATAGATATATCCTTCACGAACGAGAATACTTTGATCCAGCACCGCCCCTTGCGCAAGCTCGAAGGTGTAAAGGTAATTTTCATCCAAGCCTTCGCTGGTAAGCGTAATAATATACGCAGTTTCTACTTTACTAAATTTTGCCACCAAAGCAAGGTCGCCTTTTACGACGTCGTTGACGAAATCCCATTTCCTATCGCCGTCGTACCAACCCTCAAAGGTATACCCTTCTTTTACGGGCGTTTCGGGCTCTGTCAACAAATCGCCGATATGATAAATCGTATCCGTAGCCACGCCGTCGAAGGTAACGATTGCCTTGTTTTTATCTTCTACGACCACCGTGATCGTATACTGCGAAATATTCTCCGCGGAGTCGGAAACGGAAAGAATCACCTTCCAAACCCCTTCGTTGAGTTTTCCGTCCGTTACAGCGCCTTCTTGCCAAAGCACTTGCAACGCGCTTTCCGCAATTCCGCCGTCCTTGTTGTCCATAATATCGATTGCGCCTTGGAATACGCTATCTGCAGGTTTTTCTTCGTTCACTTCGAAGTTGTACACCTCTTTACCCTGCCAATGCAGAACGGGCTTTTTGATGTCCCCTGCTTTATAATCCGCAATCGTGTTCGTGCCTTTCTCGTTTTTAAACCCGACCTTCGAGCCCAAAGCGTCTTTAGAAAGATCTGCCGCTTTTATAAAGAATACGCCGTCAATTGCCACGCTTACGGAAAGCGTTTCCTCGATAGAAACCGCGACGCGCACCGCAAACCACTCGCTTTCCGTCCACAGATAAGACGAGCCTGCAATTTCCTGCCCGTTCACGAACAACAAAATCCGTTCGCTCTGCGTAGCCTCATCCCCCATAAACACGACCTTGATACCGTCAAAGTCCGTCGTGTAATGGGTCGAGAAGATTACGGTGTTATTTGCGCCGTCGTTTTTAAATAAGAAGTTATAAATCACGCTATCGTTTACCGCGATTTCGCTTTCCGCATTTTCGTTGCCGCTTAAAACCTTCGTCGTTTCGCCAAACAGACCGCCAACCGTCGTATATTCCGTATCTTCGCCGTCGATAGTATCAGGCTTGGTGCTCGTCCACGCACCCTCGTAGAAATAGAGGGTCACTTCCGGCAATACGCAGTCTAAAAATACGGTCTTCTCTTCAATATGCAAGGTGACACAGCCATAGCCGTCTTTTGCGAGCATATATTCGGGAATCGCAATATAGAAGTAGTTGTACCCGTGCGTATAAGCAACTTCTACGCTATGATCCTTTTCGTACAATTCGCCAATCGGCGTCCCGTTAATCGTCAACGCCGTTGCAATCGGCGCTTTGTTTGCAGGATTTGCCAAGTTGGTCGGATTTGCATGGCTTTCCGTGCCGTTGTCGGGACCAAGGAAGTCCACGCCGTATTCGCCGAACTGCAAAATGGTGTTGGACACGCCGGAGTAAATCGTATTGTTCCAACCGTACGCAATCCCGTTATAGAGCAAGGGATCGGGCAGAGGCTCTGCCTCTTTAATTTCGTAATCTTCGGGCATTTCCGTCGTCCAAGCGCCGTTTACGAGATACAAAGTCAATGCTTCGTAGGTCAAAACTTCCCCGTTTTCGTCCGTTACCGCCGCGCCGTCTTCAAAACAAATCGTCGCGTGCGAATACCCTTTATAACCCGCCGCCGCTTGTTCTGCGGTGTAATGAATCCAAAGCCGGCTGTTTAAAGTGATTACCATAATCGCATCACCGCTCGGCGCGCCGCCGCAGGTCATAGGCACACCGTTAAAGGTCATACCCGCAACCGCCGCCGCGTGTTTATTAAACGCCAAGCCTGCTTGGTCAAAATCAAGACTTACTTCAAAATGGCTTCCGCTGTCAAAATGGTTACGGATACCGCCTACGCCGTCTACGTTAAAATCCACGAAAGCCGCTTTCGGTTTTTCCACGTAGTAATCTTCGGGCATTTCCGTCGTCCACGCGCCGTCTACCAAATACAAAGTCAATTCGGCATAATTCAAGCTCTCGCCGTTGATATCCGTTACCACCGCGCCGTCTGCAAAATGAATCGTCGCGTGCGAATAGCCTTTATAACCTGTTGCTGCCTGTTCCGCCGTATAATGAATCCAAAGCCCACTGTTTAAGGTGATTACCATAATTTCGTCGCCGCTCGGCGCGCCGCCGCAGATCATAGGCACACCGTTAAAGGTAAGTCCAGAAACAGACGTTGCATGTGCATTAAACGCCAAGCCGCTTTGATCAAAGTCGATCGATACTTCATAGAAGTTTCCATTGTCAAAATGGTTACGGATACCGCCTACGCCGTCTACGTTAAAATCCACGAACGAGGCTTTCGCTTTTTCCACGAAATACCCTTCGGGCTTGACCGTCGTCCACGCGCCGTTTACGAGATACAAGGTAACAGCGCCCAAAGTGAACTCTTCACCCGCCGTATTGATAACCTTCGCGCCCTCTGCAATGGCGAGCGTCGGATGAGAATACCCGTTGTATCCGTTTACGCACTTACGAGCTGCCAACCAAAGCAAGACTTGGTCTTTCCCCCACAAGGCTACGCCGATCTCTTCGCCGTTGAGGCTAAAGCCTGAAAAGTTAAGTACCGTATGCTGCGTATTCTCCTCTTCAAAACCCGTCGTCGCATAGCGCAAGGAAACGCCGTAAGCATCAAGTCCTTCGCTGTATACGTGATTCACTTCGCCAATAGAAATGAAACCCGGTGCGTAATTCACCTCGCCTTGCGTACCGTAATTACTCGGTTTTTCCGTCGTCCAAGCGCCGTTTGTCAAATACAAAGTCAGTTCGGCATAGGTCATCGTTACGCCGTTTACATCGGTTACCGTCGCCCCTTCCTCAAAGTGAATCGTGGGGTGGGTATATCCCTTATAACCAGACGTAGCTTGTTGCGCCGTATAATGCACCCAAAGCCCGCTACCGAGCGTAATGACCATTATCGAATCGTCGCTGGGCGCGCCGCCGCAAGTCATCGGTACCCCGTTGAAGGTAATCCCCGAAACCGCCGCCGCATGCGCGTTAAACGCCAACCCGCCTTGGTTGAAATCCAACGTTAATTGATAAAATCCCCCGTCGGTATAAAAGAAATGGTTATGCGTATTCCCTACGCCGTCAACGGTAAAATCAACGAGTTCCGCCGCCGTTGCCACCTCCGCCTGCGCGCGCGCCGTTTGCGAATAGGCATACGCCCCGCCAGCGCCGACACAAGCCGTTGCCGCAATAGAACAAAGGAAAGTAAACAGTTTTTTGGTCGTCTTTCTCATAATTCCTTCCAAATCGTTTTTTAAGATTGCTAACCCACCTTTCGTAGGATAGCCTACATCTGCGCCGAGGTAAAAACGGCGCAGATGCGAAGTTTTTAATCGTAGTATTTGTTAATTTCTTCCTGCAACGCAGTCGTATCTCTCGTACCGTTAAGGATATAATAATATTCTCTCATAATCGCCTTTACGGTGCCGTCTTCTTCGATAAGACCCAAGTTGCCTTCGCCGTAAACGTAGATATCCAAATGTCCTGCGCTTTCTTGTTCTGCCTTGAAGATGGATTCAACGTCGCAAAGTCTGAACGCAATAATCGTACAGTTATTCGCAAACGCGAGATCGTTTACCCTCGACAACAAGTTTGCAAATACAGTCGCCGCAAGTTCTTCGGTAATACCTACAGGAATCAAGCCTTCGTAGGTGTTCGCGTATTCGCCGTAGTCAATCATACCAAATTCGGTAAATACGACCTTAGGCGCATACCCGTCGAACTGATCGACGAAGAGATTGTACAAATTGTTGTTCCAATCCACCCAATCTTGCGCGTATCCCTCGTTCTTCTCAGCAACCAAAGTCCATTGACCTTTGTTTTGCACCGTTTTGATTTCTGCATAATACAGTTCGTTGTTCGCGTTCATCGTCCAAGACAAATACGGGTGCCAGTTCAAGACGGTGAAATAGTCTTCCGGATAGTTGGTATTTGCAGGGGTTATGCCCGAAATTGCGGTAGGTGCAACGTTATCTTTAATCGCCGCCGCCATCGCGTTCAAGAATCCGTCCGTAGAAACGCCCGATGCGGATACGTTACCGCTGCCGCTCGTTAAGTTCATAAGCGCGGGCGTCGTAACGAAACCGCTATACCCAAGATTTTCATTGACCGCAAGCGTCATATAATACGCCGCATCCGTCATAATTCTCGCAAGCGTAGCGTTGTCGAAATAACCGTAGGTATACGACCCGTTCGAATAAGTTCCACGGGGGTGAATCGTTGCCTGCCCTTCCGGTTCATTGAGCCCTTCAAAGTAGAACTTGAGGTTGTTCCAAGCGTAATTGCTTTCCTGCCAAACCGCAATTTGTGCGGTAAGCAACGCGTGATAATCGTATTGGAGTTTCAACCACTCTGCATACGCCTCTGCTTCCGTCGAAGGATTGGGAACGCAACTATAATCCATATAGACAGATTCGCCATTATGATTTCCATAATATTCGCCCGCCGTCATCCAGCCAAGACCGTCTACATAATAATTTTCATAGGTACGGCTGGGGAAAATCTGTCCAATGAAGTAGATTTCCTTCACGCCGTTCTTTGCCAAACCGTCTAAAAGCTTATACAATTCGTCCACCTTAGTAGGGCGAAGAGAAATCTCGTTGTCAGAAGTAATGCTTGCGGGGTCGGAAATCCATACGCGGAAAGCGGTGGCGTTAAGTGCGCCCGTTACTCCGCTGAGCATATCGGCAGTAGCCACGGTATTGTTGTTTTCCCAAAGGATCGAATCGGGTTCGCCGACGCCGTAAACAAGCCCGTCAGCCAAAGCCTCGGCAAGCGCCGAATCGGTAATCCGCAACGCCAACGAACCGTTTGCACTTGCGTTTTCAAAACGGCTAGGGTCTACCTGCTTGCCGTTGACGATAATTACCTTGGGTACGTTGTCCGCGCTCTCTCTTCTAATGAAATGGTAACCATTTTCGTAAGAAACTTGGTAAGGCGAAGCGTAATCGTGTCCCGTTACGATTTCGTTGATGGTCAACTCACCGCCCTTATAGGTCAAATTAACAACCGCGTCGATATAAGCCTTTATCGAGGTAAGCCCTTCTTCCGAATAGCTTGCCGTCCTATCGTTATACGCCGCTACGGCAATGTCGTAAATCGTTCTCGTGGTATCCGCAAGGTCGCTTGCCCCGAAAATCACGTACGTGTTTCCGTCTTTGACAAACTTGATATACCCAACGCCAACGAATTCCGTATAATAATTGACTTCGTGGATTTTTGCAAGCGAGCCGTAGAACGCCACGT
>JAZUCW010000103.1:0-6079 GCA_045639305.1 Candidatus Scatosoma sp. | reverse complement strand
TTTTTCGAAAAAACCCTTGACAAGGAGTGGTATAAGTATTATAATATGAATATATATTCATATACAAATAATTTGGAGAAGTTATGAAAAGACAGGATTGTAAACTTGAAAAGGAACACGAAAAAAGGGTTGCTGAGGCGGTAAAGAGTATGCCGAGCGAACAAGTCGTTTTGGAGATGTCGGATATTTTCAGAATGCTTGGCGAGCCGTCGAGATTAAGAATCGTTCTTGCCTTAACGAAAGGCGAGAGCTGTGTATATCACTTGGTGGAGGCGTGCGGTGGTACGCAAAGCGGAGTGAGTCATCAACTTCGGGTGCTCAAAGATAACAAAATCGTGAAGTCAAGGCGCGCGGGGCAAAGCGTGTTTTATTCGATTGCAGACGAGCATATTTATAAAATGGTTGCAATCGGTTTGGAGCACGTGGATTGCAAGTAAAGGAGCGAACGCATGAGAAAAGTTATTACGATTACGGGGCTTGACTGTCCCGTTTGCGCAGGGGAACTGCAAGAAATTTTGGAAAAAGTAGATGGCGTAAGCGAAGTTACTGTTTCACACGTTGACCAAAAGGTGTTTTTGGAATACGACGACGAGATTTGTTTGAGCAAAGTGAAAGAGCAAATCAACGGCTTTGAAGAAGTACGTGTCGTGGAAGAGGATGAAGTCGTTTTACGTATTGAAAATCTGCATTGCGCGGCTTGCGCGTTGGATTTGCAAAGCGATATCGCTAAAATAAAAGGCGTAGAGAACGTTCAAGTGGATTTCATCACGCAAACCATTCGATTAAGGGCAAGCGAAGAAGCGATTGCGAAATCGGTTGTGGTGGCGAATAAATTTGAGCAAGTCCGCGTGATTGACGGGGACAGGTACGAGTTAAAGAGGAAAAAACGCCTTGACGAGCGGATTGCGCTCGGGTTGTCAGCCTTTGGTTTTTTGCTGGGGTTTCTTTGTTTGCATTTATTTGAAGGGATAGTTTTTGAGTGGTTATCCTACGTATTTTTCCTTTCGGCGTATTTCGTGGTCGGGTATCCCGTTCTAATTTCTACGGCAAAAAATTGTTTAAAAGGCAAGTTTTTCGACGAGAATTTCCTAATGACGATTGCGTCTATCGGCGCGTTTGCGCTTGGACAATTCGACGAGGGCGTAGCGGTTATGCTATTGTATCAGCTTGGCGAGTGGTTGCAGTCGGTGGCGGTTGGCTCGTCAAGGAATTCAGTTGCGGAATTGATGGCGTTAAAGAGTGAAACGGCTAAAGTCTTTCGCGCAGGCGCGTGGGCAGAGGTTAAACCCGAAGAATTGACGGTAGGGGATAGAGTTCGGATAAATACGGGCGATAAAATCCCTGCTGACGGCAGGTTATTGAGCGACGAGGCGGTTTTGGACGTTAAATCGTTGACGGGCGAGAGTGAGTTTAGAACGGTTAAAAAGGGCGAAGAAACGCTTTCAGGCTGTATCAATCAATCTCGCGCGGTAGAAATTGAAATCACGCGTAAGTACGAGGACAGCGCAGTGGGGAAAATTCTCGAGCTTGTTGAGAATGCGACGGCAAAGAAAGCAAAGCCAGAAAAATTTATCACGAAATTCGCGAAATATTACACGCCTATCGTTTGTATGTTGGCGTTTGTAATTGCGGTATTCGTACCCCTCGCACTTGGCGTTATAGACGGCAAGGGATTGTATTTCAAGGATTTTGGGCGTTGGTTGAATACCGCGCTTATCCTGCTTGTTATTTCTTGTCCTTGCGCACTCATTATCTCCGTACCCCTTACTTATTTTTCGGGGATAGGCGCGTGCGCAAAGAAAGGCGTGCTTGTTAAAGGGGCAACATATCTTGACGAACTCGCCCGCGCAAAAATATTCGCTTTCGATAAAACGGGTACGTTGACAAAGGGCGAATTTGCCGTTAAAAACGTTGTCAATGTGGGGCAGATACGAGATGAAGAATTGATTTCTGTAATCTCCGCGCTTGAGAAATACTCCTCGCACCCGATTGCGAAAGCCTTTGAAAACTATACGAGCGACTATTCGGTCAGCGACGTGGAAGAATTTGCCGGCAAGGGGCTTTGCGGAATTATCAACGGCGAAGAAGTGTTGGTTGGGAATGAGAAGTTTTTAAAAGAGCGTGGCGTAGAAACAAAAGAAGAATATTTATCGCACACGGTTATCCACGCGTCGTGGGGCGGACGGTATTTAGGCGCGGTCGCGCTTGTGGACGAAATCCGTGAAGAGTGCGCAAACGTGGTTGCAGAACTTAAAAATCTCGGCGCGGAAAAGTCAATCGTTTTAACGGGGGATCGCGCGGATAGGGCGATGGAAGTCGTAAACGAAATAGGTATGGACGGGTTTAAGGCGGAATTGTTGCCTAATCAAAAACTCGAAGAGGCGGAGAAATTAAAAATGCTCGGCGGACTCGTGTACGTGGGCGACGGTATCAACGACGCGCCTGTTATGAAAGTTGCCGATTGCGCAGTGTCAATGGGAAAACTTGGCAGTTCGGTTGCGGTTGAGGCGTCGGACGTGGTGCTTATTAAAGACGAGTTAAAAGGCTTGGTGGACGGCGTTAAGCTGGCGAAAAAGACCAAGAAAATCGTTTGGCAAAATATCGTCTTTTCCGTTTTAATGAAGTTTGCGTTTATGGCACTTGGCGTGTTTGGTGTGTTACCGCTCGCGTTGGCGGTCTTTGCCGACGTTGGCGTAATGCTACTTGCCGTTTTCAATTCTTTGAGAATGAGATTGCCTATACGATAATGCAACACTTGATTTTTTCATCAAAGTTTGTTATAATGTTCGTAGGCTACTTTGCGTAGCTTTATGGGAAATATTACTAAAAAAGACGAGGCGTGTTTTGGAAATGAAACAAAAATTAGTCGTTGCTACGGGCAACGCGCATAAACTTAAAGAAATTGCGCAAATTTTTAGCGATTACGAAATCGTATCGCAAAAGCAAGCAGGGTTTGACGAGGACGTTGAAGAAACGGGCTTAACTTTTGCAGAGAACGCGCTGATTAAAGCCCGCGCGGCGAGTAAGGCTTTGGGCGTAATCGCGCTTGCGGACGATAGCGGACTTTGCGTGGACGCACTTAACGGCGCACCCGGGGTGTTCAGCGCAAGGTATTGCGGTTGGCACGGTGACGATAAAGCAAACCGAGATTTGCTTTTAAAGAATTTGACGGGTGTGGAAAACCGTAAGGCGTACTTTGAAAGCGCAGTTGCGCTCGTGTACCCTGACGGCAGAGAAATCGTCGCGCACGGCAGGGTGTACGGTAAAATTTTATTTGAAGAAGTCGGCGAGAACGGGTTTGGCTACGACTGTCTGTTTTTCAGCGACGATTTACAAAAATCCTTTGCCGTTGCAAGCGCGGAAGAAAAGAACAGCGTTTCGCATCGCTACCGCGCGCTTTGTGATTTGAAAAGCAAGGTCGGGGAAATCGAATGAAACGGTTGATTGCGGTTTCGGACAGTCACGGCAACGCAAAAGCGATTGAAAAGCTTTTGCCTCTAATCAAAGAAAATCATTATTTCGTGCATCTCGGCGACGGAATTTCCGACCTTCGCGTGGCGCTAGAAGAGTGTCGTAAAAAGACGTATTTTTGTTTAGGGAATTGCGATTTTTACGGTAGAGTCCCAGACGAGGGAATTTTAGAAGTCGAGGACGTTAAAATTTTCTATTGCCACGGGCACAAATACGGCGTGAAGAGTGGACTTGGCGTACTTGCGCAACGCGCGAAAGAACTCGGTTGTAGTCTTGCTCTGTACGGACATACTCATAAGCAGGGCGTTGTAGAAATAGACGGGGTGACTTTGGTCAACCCGGGTTCGTTACGCTATCCTCTCGGTGAGGGTGGAAGTTATGCGTACGTCGTAATAAACGGCGAAAAAATAACGGCGGTAATCGTCGGAGAAAGCGTTGGATAAAGGAATACAAGAGGGAGAGTTATGTTTGATTGTATTATTGTTGGTAGCGGAGTGGCAGGAATTTCCGCGGCGCTTACGTTGAAAGCAAATGCTAAAAGCTTTTTAATGATAGGAACGAAAACTTTAAGCGATAAAATCTCGAAAGCGGAAGAAATCCATAATTATCCCGCTTTTATAGGCGTGAGCGGAAAAGAGTTTTCAAATCTTCTCCTTCAACAGCTGGAAAACGAGGGGATTTCCGTTACCGAAGGTCGCGTAAACGGCGTGTATTCCATGAAAGAAAAGTTTGCCGTTACCACGCAGGACGGTGGCATGTACGAGAGTAAGACGGTTATTCTTGCCTGCGGTGTGGAATCGGGGAAACGTATTAAGGGCGAGCAGGAGTTCTTGGGGCGAGGTGTAAGTTACTGCGCGACCTGCGACGGCGCGCTGTATAAGAATAAAAAAATTGCCGTTGTTTGCCTTGCGAAAAAGTTTGAACACGAGGCGAAATATTTATCGGAAATTGCCGAGAAAACCTATTTATTCCCTTTCTATAAAGGCGTTGAGTTGTCGGGAGATACTATCGAAAAAATCTTAAAAATGCCTTCAGAAATCGTTGGGGACAAGCGTGTGAACGGTATTTTATACGAAAACAAGGGCGAGATGGAGCGTTTGGACGTGGACGGCGTGTTTGTGTTGAAAGAGGGCTTACCGCCCGACTCTATCGCATTCGGCGTTGAGATGGACGGCGTGAGCGTGAACGTGGATAGAGAGATGAGAACAAATTTGAAAGGTTGTTTTGCGTGTGGCGATATCACGGGCAGACCTTATCAATATGCAAAAGCGGTGGGCGAAGGGAACGTTGCAGGACATTCCGTCGTGGAGTATTTGAGCCAAATGGAAGAAAACTAAAATAGTCAAGAAGGGGCAAGTATGCGGTCAAGGGTGATTTTACATTCCGATTTGAATAATTTTTTCGCTTCGGTGGAAACGGTACTCAATCCCGAATTTAAGGGAAAGCCTTTGATTGTTTGCGGTGATCCTAAACAGAGAAAAGGGGTTGTGCTTGCAAAAAACGAAGAGGCGAAACGCTACGGGATAAAGACGGCGGAAACGGTTGCCTCTGCGCTTGCAAAATGTCCGCACGCACTCCGTACAGGCACGCATTTCGGCGATTATAAATATTATTCAAATAAGGTGAGAGAGATTTACGAACGATTTACCGACGTGGTGGAAGAGTGTAGCATTGACGAGTGCTCGCTGGACGTAACGGCAAGCCAAAGACTGTTTGGTAGCGGTGCGCAGATTGCCGAAAAAATCCGCATGGCGGTTAAGGAAGAACTCGGTTTAACCGTTTCCGTAGGGGTGAGTTTTAATAAAATTTTTGCAAAGCTCGCCTCTGAACTCAAAAAACCTGACGCTGTCACGGAAATCCCTGAAAACGGCTTTGAAAAAATCGTTTATCCGTTACCTGTTACCGACCTTTTGTTCGTTGGGAAGTCAACGGCGAGTACGCTTTCAGGCTATGGAATTCGCACGATAGGCGATTTAGCGAATTCAGACGAGGCGTTGGTTTGCAAATTGCTTGGCAAACGCGGTAGGATTTTAAGAAAGTACGCGCGTGGCGAAGACGACGAACCTGTGCGCGCGCATAAAGAGAAAGAGGACTTAAAATCTATCGGGAATTCCTCTACGCTTCCCGTGTCTTTGACGGATCGGGAAGAGATAAAACGCTGGTTTTACGTGCTTTCGGAAAGCGTCACGGGCAGGCTTCGCGACGCGGACGTTGGACGCGCAAGCACCGTACATATCGTCGTAAGGGACGATAATTTAGAGGACAAAACTTGGCAAACGAAAATTGCTCCGACAATGCTGTGCAGTGAGGTTGCGGAAACGGCGTTTAAGCTGTTTTGTGAAAACTGGTCACTTGCTAAACCTGTGAGAATGTTAGGCGTGACCGTTTCTGGTTTTGATTATCACGTGGAGCAGTTGTCTTTGGCGGAGTTTACGGACGAAGGCGAGTCGCGGAAGAAAAAAGAACGCGCGGAAAACGCGGTGTTTGAAATCCGTAAAAAATACGGATTTGGAACGTTGCAACGTGGCGTAGTGATGGCGGACGAGAAATTATCGGGCTTGGATTTAAGAAAGAAGTCGGATCGTAGCCATGTCGTTCTGTGTGCCAA
>JAZUCW010000102.1:0-7465 GCA_045639305.1 Candidatus Scatosoma sp. | reverse complement strand
AAGAATAAGCGAAAAAACAAAAAAGCGGAAGGCGTACCTGCCTGCCGCTTTTTTATTTTTGCGGTAGGCAGGTACGCGTTGAAAATTTTTGAGGGAAGGAAAACTTGTTATAAAAAAATAGTGTAAATACTTGACAAAAATCATTAACGGGGGTATAATAAAACTACTAAATATATCCTTGGAGGTACATATAATGTTTTGTAGTCGTTGTGGCAAAGAAGTCCCCGAAACCGCGGCTTTTTGCGCATCTTGTGGTAACCCTTTACAAGCGGCAGCTCCTGTTGCTCCTGTTGCTCCCGTTGCTTGCGCGCAGGCAAGTGGCAACAGCAAAATGGCAGGGTTTGGTAAGGCGTTGACGGGCGCAATCTTCGGTTTGGTTTCCTTGATTTTCGGGATCGTAATCATTTCCCTTCTTGCGGATGCTTACTATCCTTCTTATGGTTATAACAGTTTTTACGGCGGCTATGGCAGCTATTATGATGAGGACGCGGTTATCGCTACGTTGATTCTCTCGATTCCTGCAATCGTGTTTGGGATTTTGAGTGTCGTATTTGGCGCGAAATCGATTGGTACGTTCAAACGTACGCAGGGTCAAAAACCTGTCGTTACCTTGATTTTGGGTATCGTTGCGTTGACGTTTGGCGCAGTTGGTTTGATTATGTCTCAATACGGTATGATCGACGGTATCACGCTCGTTGCATAACGAAATAAAACAATAAAAATGCGGACCCTTGTCGGGTCCGTTTTTTTTATGCCAAAAACGCAAGAGATTGCCACGGCTAACGCCTCGCAATGACGATAAGCCGTGCGGTAAAGAGGGATAGGGATTTTAACGAGGTGAAAAGTACATTTCTCACTTGACAAAGGGGATAATTCGTGATAGAATATAATAACTATAAATTAGGAGGCAAAGTATGTTTTGTCGTTTTTGCGGAAAAGAATTGGAAGACGATTCTGTTTTTTGCGGGAATTGCGGTGCGCCCGTAGGAAAAGAAAAAGCGCCTGTAAAAAAGGAACAAGAGGTGGTAGAACCCTTCTTTGTAAAAGAAGAACCTGCGCCCGTTAGGGAGCCGTTCTTTGCGGAAGAAAAGCCGTTGCCTGCTGTCAATCCTCGTATGGTAGGGTTTGGCAAGGCTCTTACCGGAACGATATTGTCCTTCGTGGGTATGGTGCTTTTCTTTATCATTTTCGAGATTATCCTTTGGGCGTGTTGCTACGACGATTATATGGCGGCATTTGTTTTGCTGCTTGGTACGATTGCTTTGGGCGTTGTTTCGGTGGTATTCGGTGTAAAATCGATTAAAACCTTTAAAAACGCGCAGGGGCAAAAGCCGATAGCAACGCTTATTTTGGGGATTATATCCTTGGCAGAGGGCGCGAGCTGTTTGCTGTCGTGCGCGATTATCTTCTTCCCGCTCGTAGTTTTGCTCGGGTAAAGTTAACGTAAATAAAAAGGAAAAGCCGTCCGAATTTTCGGACGGCTTTTATCGTGCATAAACGTTATTGTTCTTCGGCAGGGTTTATCATATCGAAACAGCGGATTAAAAAACCGGATATCGGGAAACTTGCTTGTACGATAATGACCACCAATAGGATCTGCGGCATACTGAAATGGAGATCGCTCCAACCCTTAAAGACGATGTCGCCGAGGGCGGGTATGGAGATAAACAAGGCGCAAAGCCCGGCAATCGAGATGAAGAGTATGGACCGCAAGAGGTTGAACGGTTTACAGATTCGGTGCAGCATAACGAGCCCCGAGAAGGTCAAAACGAGCATCATAAGGGCGCGATATTGATTTTGTTCGACGCCGTTTACAACCAACCCAAATTCGTCTTGCAATGCCGAGCCGCGCAGGATATACAAAGTCATAACGCCTACTGCCATCGTGAACGCGCCTGGTAGCGAACGGCTTAGTACGTAGGGGATAAACTTGCCCTTGACACGGTTGGTGTTCGGTTGCAAGGAAAGGATAAGCGAGGGGATTGCGCTGACGAACATTTCGAACATGAGCATGTTGTTGGTTTCGAAGAAATATTCGCTTTGCAAGAAGATACAGATGGTGGCAAGGGTGAGGGTTAACAGCGTTTTCATAATATACAGCGCCGCCGAGCCCTTTACGTTGTTGATAACTCGTCTGCCCTCGTTTACGATTTTTGGCATCGAACCGAAGTTATTGTCCTGCAAAACGAGGTTGGAAACGTTTCTTGCCGCTTCGCTGCCCGAAGCAACGGAAATGGCGCAGTCGGCTTCTTTCATGGCGAGGATATCGTTGACCCCGTCCCCCGTCATGGCAACGGTGTTGCCGGCTTTTTTAATCGCACGGATAAGAATCGCTTTCTGTTCGGGGGTTACTCGTCCAAAGACGGTGTACTGATTCGCTGCGTTTTCGACGTCGATATCCGACAAGCCCTCGAGCGAAATGAACTGCGCGGCGTTTTTAATGCCTGCGCGGCGGGCAACCTCGGAAACGGTTACGGGATTATCCCCCGAAATGACCTTGACGGCAACGTCGTTATCTTTAAACCATTTTATCGTTTCTACGGCGTCGGGACGGATATTATCCGAAAGGGTGATAATCGCCACCGCTTTCAAGCCCGACGGGATTTTCTCGTTTTGCAAATTCCCGGGCGAGTGCGCTACGACGAGGACGCGAAGCCCCATTTGCGCATACTGCTTTACGATTTTATCGATACGCGTAGGAATGGGACGCAGTACGAATTCGGGCGCGCCCATTACGAACGTGCCGACTTCTTCGAACGTAACGGCGGAGAGTTTTCTCGCCGAGGAGAAAGGCAGGGTCGCAATCGGTTGCAGTGCCGCCGAGTGCCCGAACCGTTCGTACAGCGCAATCGAGGTTTGGTTGTTGTCGCTCAAAGACGCCAGCATCGAGCCGATGATGTCGTCGATACCGTATTCGGTCGTGGCGTTGATTAGAAGGCAATCGCTGACTTTCATTCTGCCGTCGGTAATCGTGCCCGTTTTATCGAGGCACAAAACGTTGACGCGGGCAAGCATTTCGAGCGAGTACATATCTTGTACCAGCGTATTATATTTTGCCAAGCGCACGATACCCACCGACAGGGCGATGGTCGTTAAAAGGAACAAGCCCGAGGGAATCATACCGATAATAACCGAACAGGTTCGTTGTATCGTGGTATTGAGGGTACCAAGGCTGCCGCTGGTGAGGGCGGAGAAGAACCCGCCGTGCGCTTGCAGCATTTCCGGCGTACCGCCGAGGGCTTTGAAGTTTACCCACGCCATAAAGAAGGCGACGGGAACGATCATAATACCGATCACCTTGATAAAGAGGTTAATCGACTTCATGATTTCCGAGTTAGGGCGCTTGTATTTTTTCGCCTTTGCCGTCAGTTTGCTGATGTACGTATCGTCGCCGATTTTGTCTACTCGTGCCGCAGTTGAACCGCTGGAAACGAACGAGCCTGCAAACAAGGGCGCGCCGACTTCCTTTTTCACGGGGACCGATTCGCCCGTCAAGAGGGATTCGTTAAACTCGGCGTTGCCGTCCAAGGCGATACAGTCCGCAGGAACTTGCTGCCCAGCCGAAAGGATAAGAATATCGTCGAGGACGATTTGATCGACGGGGATATCGTTTTTCACGCCCTCGCGCACGACCTTTGCCGTCGGCGAGGAGAGAATGGATAACTTGTCGATTTTACGCTTTGCGCGGATTTCTTGGAAGATACCTACCCCGATATTGCAAAGGAAAACCCCGACGAATACAAATTGCGACGCGGGCGCTCTGCCGAGCAACAGCGCAACCATACAAATAAGACACAGTAGGTTGAAAAAGGTGCAGATATTGCCCATAAAAATACTCCTATAAGTTTTTGAGTATTTTTTCGTCGTTTTATTAATAAGGCCTGCTGCTGCACGTTCGTCCGTCTGGGCGTTCGTCAAGCCAAAATCGGCGCTCGCGTTGACGCGGTCGACGTGAATCACGGGCGTTTCTTGTTGCTTTTTCTTAAAAAGAGAGAAAGCGTTTTTCGTTTTTCCCGTTTTTTCTTGGGGTTGCGCCTGCGTCGTTTCGACGCCGTTGCCTAGTTCTTTTTTCATAAAGTCTAAGTTCCTCATTTTGTCGGCGGGTTTTATAAAAACCCGATTATTCATATTATAACATACCTTTTTGAAAAAGACAAGGTTTTTGCGAAATTTTTATAGGAAATAGCCGTTTGCCGTAGACAATTATTTGCTTTTAAAAAGGAAAAGTTGTATAATAAAGACGAACGGTGGAGTTTTATTCCGCCGACATACGAGGTGTTATTATGATCGATATCAATCTTATCCGTACCAATCCCGAATTGGTCAAAGAAAATATTCGCAAAAAGTTCCAAGACCACAAGCTTCCGCTTGTGGACGAAGCCCTTTCGCTTGACGGCAAACGCCGCAGCTTAATTTCTGAGGGCGACGCATTGCGCGCGGCGCGCAATACCCTTTCCAAGCAGGTCGGTATGCTGATGAAAGAAGGCAAACGCGACGAAGCAGAGGCGGTGAAGGCGCAGGTTAAGGCGGACGCGGAAAGATTGCTTGCCATTGAAAAGGAAAGCGAAGAAGTCGAAGCGGCGCTTAAAAAAGCGATGATGAGTATTCCCAATATCATCGCAGACGACGTGCCTATCGGGAAAAACGACGAGGAAAACGTTGAACTTCAAAGGTTCGGCGAAGCGCTTGTGCCCGATTTCGAGGTGCCTTATCATTTGGATATTTTGGAAAGCTTGGATGGTATCGACGTGGATTCGGCGCGCCGTACCTCGGGGCAAGGGTTCTATTATTTGACGGGGGATATTGCAAGATTGCATTCCGCCGTGCTTTCCTACGCCCGTGATTTTATGATCGACAAAGGCTTTACCTACGTAATTCCGCCGTATATGATTCACGGCGACGTCGTTTCGGGGGTTATGAGCTTTGACGAAATGGAAAACATGATGTACAAAATCGAGGGCGAGGATTTGTACCTGATCGGTACGTCCGAACACTCGATGATCGGTCGGTTTATGGGACAAATCGTAGACGGTAAAAAACTGCCGTTGACCTTGACGAGCTATTCGCCCTGCTTCCGTAAAGAAAAGGGCGCGCACGGGATCGAAGAACGCGGGATTTACCGTATTCACCAGTTCGAAAAACAAGAAATGATCGTCGTTTGTCGCCCCGAAGAAAGCGACGAGTGGTACGAAAAATTGTGGAGTTATACGGTAGAGTTGTTCCGCTCGTTAGAAATCCCCGTAAGACAGCTTGGTTGCTGTTCGGGCGACCTTGCCGATTTGAAATACAAGAGCTGCGACGTCGAGGCGTGGAGCCCCCGTCAAAAGAAATATTTCGAGGTGGGGTCCTGTTCGAACCTTACCGACGCGCAGGCGCGCAGACTGTCTATCCGTTATAAGGACGAAGACGGGAAAACGAAGCTCGCGCATACCCTTAACAACACCGTCGTTGCGCCTCCGCGTATGTTGATTGCCTTTATCGAAAATCATTTACAGGCGGACGGTAGCGTAACGATTCCTGCACCGTTGAGACCGTATATGGGCGGAAAAGCCGTCATCAATCCTAAAAATTAAGAATCCGCTACGAAATACTTCGTTACGGCTCGGTCACATACTACTCGGTATGCTCCCTCACCGCGCCTTGTCTTTCTTGCGGCTTGCTTAATTTTTATCAGCGTGTGATGCAATATCGCGGGGCGGCGGAGAGATAGAAAAGACTGGATGCAACGGTACGTTGCTTTTGCAAAATACGGCGTTTAGAAATTTTATAATGAAATACTTATTTTTTGATATTGAATGTTCGGTAGTATCCAAGACGGTGGCAAAGATTTGCGCCTTTGGGTACTGCGTAACGGACGAAAAATTTCAGATTTTGGAAAAGGAAGATCTCCTCATCAACCCGCAGGGTGGGTTTCATCTGACCGACCGCAAGGGTACGCAGGGGCTTGTTTTGCCGTACGAATATTCGAATTTCAAAAAATACCCCACCTTTTTAGAAAAGGCGGACAAGATTTACGCGTTGTTGCAAGACCCCGATACTTTGGTGGCGGGACACGCGACGATGAACGACGTGAAATACCTCAATTTTGAAAGCAAGCGATTTGGGCTGCCCTCGTTCGCGTTTGATTTCGCGGATACGCAGTTTATTTATATGAACCGCAAAGGGGAATTTTCCAGACAGTTCGGGTTGGGGGTCATCGCCCAAGAATTGGGGGTAGAATTTATTGCGCATCGTGCGGTAGACGACGCGTACGCGACCATGAAAATCGCCGAGGCGATGTGCAAAGAAGAGGGGCTTTCCCTGCCGCAGTTGTTGGAAAAATACCAAATCAAAATGGGCAGGATAGAAAATTACGAAATTACGCAAAACACTTCCGCTGCGCTTATTGCCTACAAGCAAGACCAGGAAAAGAAAAAGGAAGAACGGGAAAAGGCGCGCGCGGCGTTCCACGTTTTCGTTGATAAAGAAAAACGCGGACGGGCAAAAGAGGGGAAACTGAAAAACAAGCGGGTTTGTTTCTCTCATCCAGTCGAGCTGGAATTGCCCTTATCCAAACGTCTTTTAAAACAAGCGTTTTCCCAAGCGGCGTTTTTCACCAGCCGCGCGGAAGAGTGCGATATGTACGTTTGCTTTGAAACGGAAGGCGGACCGAGAGTAAAATCGGTAATAGAGCGTAAGGCAATGATTTTTACGCCACAACAGTTTGAAGAATATTTGAGGGGATAACCGTGCAGAAATTACCCGAAGCGTTTATTGAAAATATGAAAAAGCAGCTTCCCGAAACCGAATGGGAAGCCTTTTTTTCCTGCTATGAGCAAAAGCCCGTAAAAGGGGTGCGTTTTAACCCGTTGAAGGGGGGCAGGGTTGCGTTGAAACCGCTTTTGCCCTTCGTTACGGACCCAATCGAGTGGGAGGAAGAGGGGTACTATACCACGGAAGAAAAGGTCGGTGGACACCCGTTGCACTTTGCCGGCGCGTTTTATTCGCAAGAGCCGTCCGCCATGAGCGCCGCGCCTCTTTTAGAGGTGAAACCTTTCGAGAGGGTTTTGGATCTTTGCTCTGCGCCTGGCGGCAAGGGTACGCAGCTCGCTTGTAAAATGGACGGGAAGGGGATTATCGTATTGAACGAACCGATTTCTTCTCGCGCGAAAATCCTCTCGCAAAACGTAGAGCGTATGGGTATCAAGAACGCGGTGGTATTAAACGAATATCCGCAGACCTTGGCAACGAAATTTCAGGGTTATTTTGATAAAGTATTGGTAGACGCGCCCTGTTCGGGCGAGGGGATGTTCCGAAAAAACGCCGAGGAGGCGCTAGCAGAGTGGAGCGAGGAGAACGTCGAGCTGTGCGCGCGGCGGCAAAAGGAAATTCTCGATGCCGCAACGAAGGTGTTGCGCGTGGGTGGGAGATTGGTCTATTCGACGTGCACCTTTGCCACGGCGGAAGACGAGGGGCAGGTACGCGA
>JAZUCW010000101.1:0-7105 GCA_045639305.1 Candidatus Scatosoma sp. | reverse complement strand
GGAAGCATACGAATTGACGACCGGCGACGTAACGGTTAACGCAGTTTACACGAAGATCCCCGCTGAACCTGCTGAAGAAGAAGGCGGTTGCGGCAGCGTAATCGGTGGCGTAAGCGCAGCGGTTGCTATGCTCGGCGCGGCAGTAGTCGTTCTTAAAAAGAAGAAAGAAGACTAATTTTTAAGAATAGAAAAACGCTTTAAAAAAGCAATCCCCTGTAAGGAAATTCCTTACAGGGGATTTTTTTGTGTTCTTCGTCGTTGCAAGGGGCGTGGAAATCTTTTTGTCGTTACGAAGGGAAAAACCTTGTGGTAATCTTGAACCCACCCAAAGAAAACCCTCGGCTTTCATAAGGAATAACAAGCCGAATATCCGTGAAAATTTGACAGAAAAGAGGGTTGACAAGGCAAGAAAGCTGTGTTATAATCTTATCAACAAAAAGGATGGTTAGGGATATGAATACTATTTTTAACGTAAAAAACTATGGTGCGATTGCCGATGGGGTAACTTTGGACACCGCGGCGTTTCAACGGGCGATTGATGATTGTAATCAAGCGGGTGGCGGCGAGGTTTTCGTGCCTTGCGGAACCTACGTTCTTGCTACCGTATTTTTAAAGAGTAACGTGCGTATTCATTTGGAGAAGGATGCGTGTATTTTGGGCAGTCTTAATTTTTACGATTATGCGCCGCAGGAAAAAATCGAATATCCACTCTATCAAGACCAGTCTCACAGCTATTTTGACTGTTCGATGTTCGTAGGTAGAAACTGCGAAAATATCGCCATTGTCGGTGAAGGACGGGTGGATATGCGTTCGGTTTGGGATGAGGACAACGTGCGGGATATCGTGCACAGAGGGCCGAAATGTATCGCTTTAAAAGAATGTAAAAACGTGGAGATCTCCCTTTCGCGTATTGACCACGTTACCGATCTTGCCGTTTACTTTGCGGGTTGCGAAAACGTGGACGTGCACGGTATTTCCATGCGTGTATACATAGACGGGATTAGTCCCGACAATTCGAAAAACGTACGCATTTACGATTGTGACGTGGAGGCTGGCGACGACGGAATCGTGTTTAAAAGCTCGTATACGCTCAATCGCTTGGATATTTGTAAAAACATACACGTTAAAAATTGTCGCTTAAAAAGCCGTTGCAGTGCCATTAAATTTGGTACGGAAACGAACGGCGGGTTTGAAGATATTCTCATTGAAAATATGGATATCCGTGAAACTCGTATTACGGGGATTGCCATTGAAAGCGTGGACGGGGCAATTTTTGATGGAATTACCCTGCGGGATATCAAAATGCGCAACGTAGGCACTCCGTTGTTTATTCATATCGGGAAGCGTATGCGTGGCCCTGAGGGAAGGTCTATCGGGGCGATTAAAAACGTATTAATTGAAAACCTCGTAGCGGAAGGCCCTTACGAGCCTTACGAAATTATTGCGTGGAATTACGATAGTTTCGTTAAAAACGATACCTTGCAATATCCTTGGCGTATGGGCATTTTCGCCTACACCAACGATTCGACCAACGCGACGGGGGAAGAGCCTTGGCAAATCACCTGCAACGTCTGCGGCTTGAAAGGATACCCCTTGGAAAATATCACGCTTAGAAACGTGCATTTGCATTTGGACGGCGGCGTACAAGAATTCGACCCCGTTGTGCCTGAAGAACCCAAGCCCTATCCCGAGGTAAACACCTACGGTAGATTTTTACCCGCAAGAGGGATTTACTTCCGTCATATCGAAGGTTTGATCTTGGATAACGTAACGATTAAGACGGATAAACCCGATGCCAGAGAGGATTTTGTTTTTATAAACGTAAACGATCTTTTGATAAAATGACGGGGGCAGGTATGAGATGAAAAGAAACACAGCCGCAAAGACGCGGCTGTGTTTTATCTTTTTTGACTTTGTAATTTTCGATAGCCTGCAGGGGAAAGCTTTTCTTTCTGCTTGAAAAGTAATCCAAAATAATTGGCGGAAGAAAAGCCGCATAGTTCTGAAATCTCTTGTACGGATTTTCGTGTGTTCGTCAGCAGTTCTTTGGCTTTCGTTAAACGCACGTTAATCAAAAAGTCGATAGGGGAACAGTTCGTATACTTTTTAAAATTGTACAGCAAGGTCGCCTTGGGAACGAAAAAGGTCTTTGCCAACTCGTTTAAGGTTATCTTTTCCGGGTAATGCCCGTTTAAATAATCAACGATTTTTAGAACGAGGGGCGGCATATTGTTTTCCGTTTTCTTGTCGGGCTCTCGTTCGGTTTGCAAATTATATAACAGTACGCAAAAATAGGAAAAATAGGCGTGCAAAATCTGCCCCGCGTGTTTGCTGCGTTTGTCCGTTTTTTCAACCTCTTCAAAAAGCTGCGTCAAGACGTTTGCCTCTTCTGCGCTGGGCGACACGATACGCAGGGCTTTTCTTTCCAAACTCTCTTTTTGAAAGGAATCCAAATCCGTCCCGGCGACGTTGATATTAAAACGCTCAAAAGGTCCGCCTTCCGTTTTATGCATTACGTGCGGCGGAATCACGAGCAGTACGGGCGCCGTGAGTTTATACAGCGCGTTTGATAAAAAGAAATGCCGAGAACCTTTATTCAAAAAATAAATCTCGTAATGCGAATGCGAGTGTAAATCGTTCATCGACCAATCGTTTTTCTTGACGGATTTTTCAAATTCAATAAAAGCCATAATCTTCCCAACATTATAATATCTATGTAATTTAATAAAATATTAGCATTTTTTGTATTGATTGTCAAGTATATCTATGCTATAATAAAAGAAAAAACGAGAGGTGCTGTTATGATAAAAATTGTGCAGTTTGGCGAGGGGAATTTTTTGCGTACCTTTGTGGACGCATACTTTGATACGTTAAACGAAGAGGGCGGAAATTATGAGGTGCATATCGTAAAGCCTATTACGTTTGGCACTTTAGAACGTTTTGAAAAGCAAAACAACCGGTATCACGTGGTGCTTCGCGGCGTGGAAAACGGGAAAGCCGTAGAAACGGTGAAAAAGATCAACGTGCTCGCTTCGGTAATCGACCCGTTTGCAAACCAAGCGGCGTATTACGATTTGGCAAAAGACGAAGAGGTAAAGATCGTCGTATCCAATACTACGGAGGCGGGGATTTGCTTCAACGAAAAGGACGAGATGGAAGGGTTTGAAGAGATTACCTATCCTGGGAAATTGACGAAATTTTTATACGCGCGCTTTACGGCGGGGCTGGACGGCGTGTACCTGTTGCCCGTAGAGTTGATTGACAACAATGCAACGGCGCTCAAAGCTTGTGTGGATAAATATATTTCTCTTTGGAATTTGCCAAAGGCGTTTAAGGATTGGAACGATACGAGGAACTTTTACTGCAATACGCTCGTGGACAGAATCGTTTCGGGGTATCCCCGCGACGAGGAAACGAGAGGACGTTTGGAAACGCTTATCGGAGAAAAAGACGAGCTTGTTTCCGTTGGTGAACCGTTCGGGCTTTGGGCGGTTGAAAGGAAAGGAGATATTGCAAAATACGTAAAGGAAGGCGTGCATAATATCGAGGTCGTTTTGACGGACGATATCGGGTATTATAAGAAGAGAAAGGTGCGCGTATTAAACGGCAGCCATACGAATCTCGTGCCTGCAGGGCTTTGGGAAGGTGCGGTAACCGTGTACGATTGTATGCAGGATAGTCGGCTTTCTAAATTTTTATTGGACACATTAGAAGGGGAAATCACGCCCTTCGTTTCCGATGACGTAGCGGCGACCCGTACGTTTGCAAACAGCGTGCTGGATAGATTCTCCAATCCCTATCTCAATCACTTATTGACGAGTATTTCTTTGAATAGCATTTCCAAATGGGCGGCGAGAAATTTGCCTAGCTTTAAAGATTATTACGCTCGCTATAAGAAAATCGCGCCGAACATGACGAAAGGGTTTTCCTATCTAATGAAACTGTATTCGTCTGTGGTGGAACGGGATGGAAAATTCTTCGTGGCTTTGCCTAGTCGTGAAATCGAGTTGATGGACGATTTGCCCTATTTGCAGTATTTTGCGCGGGGTGGCAGCGTGCGCGGCTTTATGCAGGATAAGAAGGTTTGGGGCGAGGATTTGACGGCGTATGAAAACTTTGCGGATAGCGTAGAGGAAAATATCCGACTTTTAAACGAGGGGAAGAGTTTGTTATAAACGATGAAAACGATTATTATTAACGAGAAAGACAACGTAGGCGTGGCTTTGGATGGCGACGAAAAAATAGCGGCGGGACACAAATTCGCTTTGCGAGAGATTTCGCAGGGGGAATACGTCGTCAAATACGGCGAAATCATTGGCAGAGCTACTAAAAATATCGCCAAGGGGGAGTGGGTGCATACCCATAACGTAAAATCCCATTTAGACGAAGACGTGGCATACAGGTACGAGTTCAATGCGGAAATCCCGAAGAAATCCCAGGCGTTTTTCCGCGGTTTTAAGCGCAAACACGGCAGAGCGGGGATTCGCAACGAAATCTATATTATCCCTACCGTGGGCTGCGTCAACAACGTCTGCATGCGCTTAGCAAAAGAGGCGCAAGCGTACGTGGAAGGGAGTATTGACGGCATTTTTGCACTCACGCATCAGTTCGGTTGCAGCCAGCTTGGCGAGGACAACGAGAATATCAAAAAGCTGCTTTGTTCCGTGGCGTTAAACCCGAACGCAAGCTTCGTTTTATTCGTGGGCTTGGGTTGTGAAAATAACGCCTTGGAGGGGATTAAAGACTACCTTGCACCCTACGGGCGGGAAAATATCGCCTATTTTAATTGCCAAGAGGTGGAAGACGAGCATGCGTACGGCATGGAAATTTTGCGGGGCTTTGCTCGGCAGGCAAAGGAGTTCAAGCGGGAGGATATCGATTTTTCCCAACTTTGCATCGGCTTAAAGTGCGGGGGAAGCGACGGGTATTCGGGCTTGACGGCAAATCCGCTCGTGGGGAGAATCTCCGACAAAATCGTAGGGCTTGGCGGCAGCGCGATTTTGACCGAAGTCCCCGAGATGTTCGGTGCGGAACAGCGTCTTATGCACAAATGTCAAGATAAAGAGACGTTTGAAAAATACAAAAAGATGATCGAGGATTTTAAGGACTATTATATTTCGCAGGGATTTCCCGTCTACGAAAATCCTTCGCCCGGCAATAAAAAGGGCGGAATAACCACCTTGGAAGAGAAATCGTTGGGTTGTGTAGAAAAGGCGGGCAGCAGTCCAATCGTAGACGTGCTTGGCTATGGTGAACAGGTAAAGAAGGGGGGCGTGTCCGCGTTGAACGCACCGGGCAACGATCTTATCGCCGCGACGGCGTTGGCGGCAAGCGGGTGCCAAATCGTATTGTTTACGACGGGTAGAGGCACGCCGTTTAGCACCTTCGTGCCGACGATGAAGATTGCGTCCAACGACAAAATTTCTGCTTTTAAAAACAATTGGATTGATTTTAACGCCTACCAAATGGATGAGGACGGGCTGTTTACACTTTTGAAAAAGGCTGTGGACGGCGAATATAAATGCAAAAGCGAAGACGTGCGTGAAATCGCATTTTATAAAACGGGGGTTACCTTATGAGTTATATTAAAGACAATTTTTTATTAACGAACAAAACGGCGGAAAAACTGTATTTTTCCTATGCAAAGGATATGCCGATATTCGATTATCATTGCCATCTGCCCGAAAAGCAGATTTTGGAAAACAAGCCCTTTGACGACGTGTTCCAAATTTGGCTTGCTGGCGATCATTACAAATGGCGTGTGATGCGTAATTACGGCGTGAACGAAGAATATATCACGGGCAGTGCGAGCAACAAGGAAAAGTTTTTAACCTATTGCCGCGTACTGGGTACGGCGTTCGGCAATCCCTTGTACCATTGGTCGCAGGTGGAATTGAAAGAATTTTTCAACTGTGAACTGGAAATCAACGAGGAAAACGCAGAACTTATTTGGGATTGGTGTAACGAGTATATCAAACTCAACAACATCACCCCGCAAAAGTTGATTGAAAGCTCGTTTGTAACCCACCTGTTTACGACCAACGAGATTTTCGACGACCTTTCCACCTTCCCTGCCATTGCGAAAAAGGGATATGCGTTTAAGGTTATTCCTGCTTTCCGCGCGGATAAGATTATGAACATCGAGGCGGCGCAATATAACGACTTTATTGCAAAGCTTGGCGACGTGGCGGATTTGGACGTTTTAGAGAGTAAAATAGAAGAACGTTTGCAAGAATTTATAAAAGTCGGCACGACGGCGGCGGATATTGCGTTGCAAAGTGTCTATCCCGTAGCGGAAAAGGCGGAAGTGTCGATAATATTTGCAAAACGGAAGACGGGGGAAAACGTAACGGAGGCAGAAAGCGAAGTTTTCAAGGGCTATCTTACCTATTTCCTTTTCAAGCTGTATGCAAAATATTCGATTGCAACCGAATTGCACCTTGGCGCAATGCGTAACAACAACGCCGTAATGCTGGAAAAACTCGGTTTAGATACGGGGTATGACAGTATCGCGGAAGACAACAGCATCAAAAATCTTTCCCGCCTTTTCGATCGTTTGCAAACGGAAGGAGCGCTTCCGAAAACGATCGTGTTTAATCTCAACCCGAAAATGAACACGGAAATTATGACCTTGATCGGCTGTTTCCAAAGCGACGAAGCGAGGGGGAAGATTCAGTACGGTCCCGCTTGGTGGTTTTTGGATAACAAAGTGGGGATGGAAAAACATTTGGAAGACCTTACGGCAACGGGACATCTCGGCGCGTTCGTTGGCATGCTGACGGACAGCCGTTCCTTGCTTTCCTATCCTCGGCATCATTATTTCCGTCGTATTCTTTGCAATTATTTGGGCGGAATGATGGAACGCGGCGAAATGACCGCAAACGAAAAGCTTGTCGGTGAAGTCATTAAGGACGTTTGTTATCGTAACGCGGTAAGCTATTTGGGTGTAAATTAATTAGAATAATTAAAACAAAAATATTAGGCGAAAATAACACGAAAAACTGCGGTTTCTCGTGTTATTTCTTTTTTCGATTCAAATAATTCATTTTTTTATTTAGAAATTAACGAAAACTTGACAAAAAAGCTTGCTATTATATATTTAGGG
>JAZUCW010000100.1:0-6375 GCA_045639305.1 Candidatus Scatosoma sp. | reverse complement strand
TGGCTACGATCCGACTTCTCCGAAGTATTGAGGGCGGCAAAGGACGTCCAAATCGCCGCGGACGAAGTGGGCATTGTAAGTAGTATCCCCATGGCAACCGCAATAACGATTCCCATAATCAACGGCGCAATTTCCGTTGCAAGCTCAATCCCCTTGCCCAACAGGTTGACGAATTCGATAAACGGATACGCCAAAAATACGCCGCTAAGCGAAAGAAAGAGCACTCCCATTGGCACGAGCAAAATATCTAGCTTGGTTTTCCCTGCGTACAAGCCCACGATTTCGATACAGAGCATCGTTACCACGTACGCGCCAATCGGGTTGCCGGGCAACGCTTTTGCTCCCATTGCGCCCGTAATCGCCTCCAGACCACCGCCGCCGACGATAAATTGGTCGGACCAAGCGCCAATTACACCTGCAACTGCCGCACTGTATACCAGCAATTTATTTTTCCCCAAAGCGTGCGCGATTCCCACGCCGATACCTACACCCATTAAAATTTTTGCCATATTCGCTATGTACAGCAAGGTATTGCCGAAATAGTTATCCCCTATCCAGCCCGCAATTTGGGCAAGAATCGTACCCGCAATCAAGGTAACGAACAAGCCTTGCGCCATACCCGAAAACGCCGTAATAAAATACCGCTTGGGCATCGCTTTCAAATATGCAAGAAATTTGTTTTCTTTTCTTTCCGTTTCCATAATCGTTCTCCTTTTTTATTACCCACATTATACCGCAAGTAAAAAAAAATTGCAAGCGTTTGAAAGCAAATCGATAAAAAATTATCTATTCGATAAATTTTAACGAACAAAGAAAAACGCCCCGTAAAAAACGGAGCGTTTCCCTTAAAGGACAAAAGAGATTATCTCTTTTCGAAGCTGTCGCAGCAAGTGCAACATTCCGCCGACGTATTGCAAGTATTGCCCACGTGAATTTTGGACAAAGTGCAATAATCGCCCGAACGGTTATACTTACATTCGGTCACGCCGCAGCCGATACAAGTGTTTACTTCACAGTTTTTTTCGTTCATCATATAAAAATCCTCCTTGAAAGATAAAAGCAGTATGGGTAAATTTATCAAAGATTATTGACATTTTTAAAATTTTCTTGTACAATAGTAATGGAAAAGAAAGGACGGGTATTTTCCCGCGCTAAGGAGGATATGTATATGAAAGTAATTTTGACGGCAGACGTGAAAGGCACGGGCAAAAAAGGCGACGTTGTCGAAGTCGCAGACGGGTACGGCCGCAACTTCCTTTTAAAGAAAGGGTTGGCAAAAGCAGCGACGGCAAGCAACGTACACGACGCCGAACAAAAGAAAGCCGCACAAGAATTCCATAAAGCGGAAGAAATTAAAGCGACCAAAGCGTTGGCGGCGGCGCTGGACGGAAAATCGGTAACGGTAAAAATCAAGACGGGCGAAAACGGAAAAATGTTCGGCAGTATCACGTCGGCGCACGTAGCGGCGGCGTTGGGCGAGGCTGGCTTTGATATCGACAAGAAAAAGATTAAAATGGAATCCGTCAAAACGCTGGGCTCTTTCCCTGCTGAAATTCGCTTGATGGAAAATATTTTCGCAAAAATCACCTTCGTCGTAGAACCGCAGTAAAAATTCCCGTTCCGTAAAACAAATTGCGGAACGGTTTTTTATGCAAAAAATTATTCACCTTTCCGCTTGTAAGCACCGATAAGTGCTTGCGGCAAGGCGGAAAATGTGATACAATAACTTTGTAATCCTATTCTTACGAGGTTTTTATTATGGAAGAAAAACAAGTCGTTTCGGCAATGGAAGAACAACTTCCTAAAAAAATAACCAAACAGGATACCGCTATTGAAGAAAATAACAAGCGTAGAAAAATCGAATTGTACGTGCGCTCGGTACTGTTTACCGTTCTTTCCTCTTTTCTTATCGCCTTTTCGGCGTATTCGTTGATTGCGCCGCATAGCTTCACCATCGGCGGAGCGAGCGGTATCGCGATTTTGGTCAGCGTCGCCACGAAAGGCGTCGTTCCGCAAAGCGCCCTCGTTTTGGGATTGAACTTGCCCCTCGTTATCTTGGCGTTCTTCTTCGTAAGACGGAAATTCGCCATTTTATCGGCGCTGAATATCGGTTTGCAATCCTTTTGGCTGTTTTTAATCGAACTCATATTGCCCAACTTTGAAATCGTATTCTCCGTTGAGCATCTCGAACTGTCCAAACTGTTTGCGGCGCTTGCGGCAGGCGTTTGTATCGGCGTTGCCATCGCTTTGGCGTTTAAGGCAGGCGGCAGTACGGGCGGTGCGGACATCCTTGCCGTCATTATCCAGAAAAAATTTAAAGCAACCTCGATTGCTTGGATGATTTTCATTATCAACTGTATCGTTATCGGCTCGTCCGTGTTCGTCTTTAAAGAATACGACGATAAAGGCAACCTGCATCTTGGCATGACCTTGCTCCCCATCGTTTTGTCCGTCTTCGAATCGTATATCGAAAGCAAAACCAACGAATCGATGACCAACGGTTTCCAATCGGCAATCGAGTTCCGTATCATCACGGAAAAGCACGAGGAGATGTCCTTGGCGCTGATGAAAGAACTTTCCCGCGGCGTTACGGCAATCCCTGCAACGGGTATGTATACCAAAATTTCTAAAACGATGCTCGTTTGCGTTATCAGCAGAAGACAGGTCGCAACCTTGCGCCGTATCATGAAAACGATCGACCCCGACTCGTTTGCGGTTATGTCGAAGGTATCGCAAGTGCTCGGTTTTGGCTTTTACACCGCCGACGAACATTAAGCCCGCAACCCCTTGAAAATAAAGGCTTTCCCTTATTTTCTGCCCGTAAAACCAAAAATTTAAAAAAGATACCTATAAATCGCGAAAAAACCTTGATTTTTAAAGGGATTTCGCGATTTTTTTTATTTCTACCCCTTGACAAAACCTTTCGTATACGATATAATAAAATTACTTAAAAAAATAGCTCGTTTTTAAGAAATTATTTTTAAAGGGGATTCTCTAATGAACAAAGGCGAATTGATTAAAGCAATGGCAGAAAAAGCAGGTTTCACGAACAAAGACGCAGCGATCGCATACGATGCACTCGTTGATACGATTACGGAAGCATTGAAGGCTGGCGAAAAGGTACAGCTCGTTGGTTTCGGTACGTTTGAAGTAAAAGAAGTAGCGGCAAAAACCGGTATCAACCCTCAGACGAAAGCTCCCGTTGAAATTCCCGCTTGCAAGAAGCCCGTTATGAAATTCGGTAAAGCTTACAAGGATATGATCAACAACTAAGTTTTGCAAAACCAAAAAGCCGAGGACAAGCCTCGGCTTTTTTTCTTTTTGTTTCATACTTCTCTCCCTCCGTCTTTTTGCTTTCGCAAAAATCCACCTCCCTCGTCAGAGGGAGGCTTTTTTTCGCAATCGTAAACGACGAAAATATCTAAAAGGCTCCCTCTGTCGAGGGAGCTGTCCGTTTAACGGACTGAGGGAGAGTTTTTTACCGCTACGTCTATACGTTGACATACCCCGACAAAATTACGGTCAATATCCAAATTGCAAAATCTCAGCACCGTCAAGTTCATTCTTTCTAAATCCTGTGTACGAAGTTTATCTTGCTGCTCTTGCGCGTTTACATAATGCCCGCCACCGTCAAGCTCAATAACAAGTCTTGCTTTTGCACAATAAAAATCAACTATATATTCCCCAATAGCTTTTTGCCTTTGAAACCTTATGGGATAAAACCTCAAAAAATCATACCATAACTTTCGTTCCCATGGCGTGATATTTTTTCTTAATGCCTTCGCCAAAGGAATGTTTGCCTTGTTATATTCTTTCATACTTCTCTCCCTCCGTCTTGCAAGCAAGCCTCGGCTTTTTTTCTTTTCGTTTTTAAAAAGCGTTTTGCCGTCTGGCAAAACGCTTTTTACTTATTCGAAATAGTTGATCTTCATGGCGCGTTTGACTTCGGCAAGGGTTTCCGCCGCCGCCTTTCTCGCCTCTTCGCTGCCTTTATATAACATCTCCCAAATCGCAGGGATATCCTTGGCAAGTTCTTCCCGCTTCGTACGAATCGGCTCTAAAATTTCCTGCATAACCGCATTTAAGAGTTTCTTTACCTTCATATCCCCCAAGCCGCCGCGCTCGTAATGCGCCTTTAATTCGGCAAGGTTGGCATATTCGGGCAGATATCTTTCAAAATGCTCGTCCGTGGAAAAAGCGTCAAGATAAATAAAGGTGGGATTATTTTTCGTGTCGCCGGGATCGGTTACCTTAATATGGTTCGGGTCGGTATACATACCCATTACCTTGCGCTTAATCTCGTCCGCGCTGTCGGAAAGATAGATACAATTCCCAAGCGATTTACTCATCTTCGCCATCCCGTCCGTACCGGGCAAGCGCAAGCAGGACTTGTTTTCAGGCAGTACCGCTTTCGGTTCGATAAGGGTTTCCCCGTAAAGCCCGTTAAAGCTTCTGACAATCTCGCGCGCCTGCTCTAACATCGGCAACTGGTCTTCCCCTACGGGTACGGTGTTTGCCTTGAACGCCGTAATATCCGCCGTCTGCGACACGGGATAGGTCAAAAAGCCCATGGGGATAGAAGTTTCAAAATTCTTCTGTTTCATCTCCGTTTTGACGGTCGGGTTACGTTCCAACCTCGAAAGGGTTACGAGGTTCATATAATAGAAAGTAAGCTCGGTCAACTGTTCGACGTGGGACTGCACGAAAATCGTCGATTTTTGAGGGTCTAACCCGCAAGCAAGGTAATCGAGCGCCACCTCGGTTACGTTTGCGCGTACCTTATCGGGATTGTCGAAATTGTCGGTGAGTGCCTGCGCGTCCGCAATCATAATGTAAATTTTATCGAATTTACCGCTGTTTTGCAGTTCTACACGGCGTTTAAGCGACCCGACGTAATGCCCGATATGCAATTTTCCCGAAGGTCGATCCCCCGTCAAAATAATGTTTTTCATAGCCTTTCACCTTGTTCTTTACATAATTTTACGACCTCTCCGCATACTGAAAGTATGAAACGGAAACGTCTTTTTCTTCTGGCGCTGTTTTTCGTCTGCGCCGTCGGTTTGTTAATTGCCACTACGGGAGTTGCCGCGGAAAACCGCGCCCCTCTGCCCAGCGCGAAAAGCGTGCGGATTTTACCCCACGCAAGGCGTTATTTCGCGCCGTACGTGTTGCGGTAGTTATACATTGCCGCCAAATGTTCTTTGCCGTCTACGACGCCCTTTTCAATCGCTTCGATGATATCGTCCATCGTAACGACGGAGTACACGTCGATCCCGAATTCCTTTTTCGCTTCGGATACCGCCGACAAATCGCTGGTAAGCCCTTTTTCTCTGCGGTCTACGGAAATAATCATCCCTACCACTTCTACCTTCGCCGCTGCTTCTAATTTCGGCAAAATTTCGCGAAGAGCTTTCCCGCTCGTCATAACGTCTTCGATGATAATGACTTTTTCGCCGTCTTGAAGCTGTTTGCCAACGAACAAACCGCCCTCGCCGTGGTCTTTTACTTCTTTACGGTCAAAGCAGTAATTTACTTCCTGCTTATAATCGTGATAGAGCGCAATTGCCGTTGCAACGGAAAGAGGAATCCCCTTATACGCAGGACCTACCAAGGTTTCTGCCTTTAAACCGTTGTCGTGAATACAAGCGGCGTAATATTCGCCTAATTTTGCAAGCTGTTTGCCCGTCTTGTAGTTGCCCGTATTGATAAAGTAAGGGGCAAGTCTGCCGCTCTTTAAGGTAAACTGACCGAATTTCAAAACGCCGTTGTCTACCATGAAGCGGATAAATTCTTCTTTGTACGTATATTGCATAATCTTTCTCCTTAAGCGCCTCCGCGCTTTTTTTATTTTCCGTTCAGTTGCAAAACGCCCGTAAGAGAGGATACGCTGGCGATATTGTGTCTATCGCACCAAGCGTTGAGTCCGTCGATAATCTTGGGCATTGCGTAAGGGTCGGTAAAGTTTGCCGTACCCACCTGCACCGCCGTTGCGCCCGCCATCAAAAATTCGATAGCGTCTTCGGCGCAAGTGATACCGCCCATACCGATAACGGGGATTTTTACCGCCTGTGAAACTTCGTAAGTCATACGCACGGCAACGGGTTTTACCCCAGCGCCCGAAACACCGCCCGTGTTGTTGGCGATAATCGGTCTTCTGCACTCGATATCGATTGCCATGCCCGTCAAGGTATTAATCAACGAAACGCAGTCTGCGCCCCCGTTTTCCGCTGCTTTTGCGTTGGTTGCGATGCTTTCGACGTTCGGGGAAAGCTTGACGATAAGCGGGGTCTTTTTTAAGAATTTTTTCGCCGCCGCCGTTACCGCTTCCACCGATTCGGGCTTGATACCGAACGCCATACCGCCGCTCTTTACGTT
>JAZUCW010000099.1:0-4676 GCA_045639305.1 Candidatus Scatosoma sp. | reverse complement strand
GACCGCTTGGCCTCCGACTTCCCCTTGGCACGTCGCGGAGCGTATACCCAGGGGCTACGTTTTGCTGCAAAGGGTCGGTATAGTTGACGTCCAGCGGAATAAACAAAGGCGCGATAAACACGAACAAAAACAAACCCGCCAGCAAAACGCAAGCAACCACCGCCGTCTTTTTAGAAAAAAACTCTTTTATCAAAAGACGGGTGGGGCTTTCGATTTTTTCTCCAGAAAGCGAAGCCAATTCTTTTCCGCCACCGAAAAACATACGTTTAAACCAGCGTGCAATCGATTTTAACGCCTTTTTGACCCCATCGACTATTCGTTTGAAAAAATTTTTATCCGACGACATACGCCACCCCTATCCACTATTTATTGATGCGAATCCGCGGGTCAACCAGCCCGTACGAGATATCGACGAGCAGATTCCCCACGAGCGCCAACAAGATATAAAACATCTGCATTGCAAGCACGATTTCATTGTCGTTGGCGGTGAGCGCGTCAAAATACACTTTCCCAATCCCGTTGATGCCGAAGATGTTTTCCACCATAATCGAGCCCGAAAAAATCCCCAAAAGCCAACCGATGACGAGGGCAACGACGGGGATAAGGGCGTTGCGCCAAGCGTGCGTACGCACGACGTACCCTTCCTTTAAGCCTTTCGCCCTTGCCGTTCGAATACAATCCATACCCAGCGCGTCAATCATTGCCGCGCGGACGTACCGCGTCATCCCGCCCAGCGAGCAAAAGGTCATCACGATAAGGGGCAAAGCAAAATGATAGAGCTTGTCTAAGAACGCCCGAAACCCCGTATAATTTTCTCCAACGCTGCTCATACCCGACACGGGGAATATTCCCCACTGCACGGCAAACAGCCAAATAAACAAAATCGCCGTAATAAAAACGGGCAGGCTGTACCCGATAATCGTACCCACCTGCACGGCAGTATCTCGTTTGCTGCCCTTTTTTGCTCCGCAAAATATCCCCAGCGGAATGGTGATACAAAGCGCCTCTACGGTTGCAAACAGATTGAGAAATACCGTATTGAAAAGCGGTTCTTTAATAACCGCCGCCACGGGCTTGCCGTAGGCAATCGAGCTGCCTAAATTGCCCTGCAGCAAGCCTTTGAACGAGCCGTCGTAAAAGGACGCCAAGCCCAACCACCTTAAATACCGAACGAGAATTCCGCCGTCTAAGCCGTATTTTCGTTGCCAATATAAATACCTCTCGGCGTAGTGTAAATGCTTGTTCGCCGCAATTTCCTGCATAGCCATATCCGCCGCTTTGTCCACGGGCAGCATATTATAAATTGCAAACACGAGAAAGGACAATATCAGCCATACCGCCAACATATACAGCAATCGCTTTACAATATATTTCCCCATCCTTTCTCCTTTTTTCCGTTATACGCTGTTATACGTCTTGATAAAAATCCGCTTCGTCCCGCAAATAATTGACGCTGTAATTGTCGTATTTGGTCGGGTCAAGCGTCCACATAAACGCCTGGTCGTACGCCGCGCCCGTATACCCCGTCGCAAAATTCACCGCCCCGTATTTCGCCCGCGTAAACCCGTAAGCAGGCATTTGGCTGTATTCGCCGTACAAAGCCGAGTTCATGTCCCCCGACGTGTACGTAATATACATACCGATTTTCCTTGCCGCGTTGGGATTGTTTTGCCAAGCGGTAATCAACTGATCGGTCACGGGATTGGGCTGCGTACCCATCCAATTAATGACGAGCGGCATATAATACTCCCCGTCGATTTTCACCGTTTTGTATTTATTATCCACCGCCGCGTAAGTCAAATTGGCGTAGCTCTTTTCATACCCCGACAGTTTTTTATACCGCACGCCGCCCTTGTTTTCGTCGTAGGGCTTACCTTTCTCGTCGTACGTCCAGCCCCCTTTTTTAAGCTCCGCTTTCGCTTTTTCCACGCTGTATTCGTATTTATTTAACCGCAATCTATCTTTTACGGAAAGATATGCGTCCGAGCCCGCGTGATAGGGCGCGTGCACGACCGTACCGTACCCGCCCGTAAAGGTCTGCGCAAATTCGTCCCTGTCAATCGTGTGCATTACCGCCCGCCGCACCTCGGCAAACTGTGTGGGCGAAAAATCGCAACGGAACGCCAGTTTTCCATACCCTGCACGGTCGTAATGGGTCTCCTTAAAATGCACGTTGTCCACGAGCGCCAACGCCGCCCGCGTTTCCTCTCCGCCGGTTATCGAAGCCAAAACGTCTACTCTGCCCTTTTTTAATTGATCAAGCTGGGTTTCGGGAATAATCTTCACGTACGAAATCCTCTCAATCGTCGCCTTGCCTCGATGATCGCCCTTGTACCGCGCGTTCCGTTTTAAGGTCGCAACCCGCGTCGCCGCATCGTAGCTTTCAACAACGTACGGCCCCGAATAGGGAAAAGACGACGCCTTATAATCGGCTACGTTTTTCACAATCGTATCCGCCATCACGTACGCCTGCACCCCATTTTTCTCCGCCTTTTTATAGAAGTCTTTTTCCATATACGCGCCCTGCCCATCGTCTTTCAACGCGTACCTGCCCCCGTATAACGCCGTCGGAACGGGAGTAAACGCACCGAAACGCTGCGCGTAATAATAATCGGCGTATTCGGGCTTGACGGTTACGGAAAAACTATACTCGTCCTCCATTCTCACCCCCGAAAAAGGCACGGGCTCCCCTTTGCCCTCGTAGGCGTTAAATTCTTCATAACCCACGAGCGTCAAACCAGCCGCCTCGCCGCCGCCTGCGTCCCGCATGACCTTACTGCTGCCCACGACGAGCGGAATTAAATAATTTTCCGCGCGAATGGGCGTTCCGTCCGAAAAGACGAGGTCCTCCTGAATCCGCACCGAAAAGGTTTTCGTACCGTCCTCGTTTTCCCTCTCCTCGTGGTGGGCAAGCACTTCTTCTCCCGCCCATTGATACAACCCCGCCGCGTTGGTAACAACCGTCGAATACCCGCTCGTTAAAGTCTCTATCGCCAAATCCGCCGACCCGGGTGCAGATTTCCCAAACGAAGCGTTACGGAACGCCCCCGAAAGCTCAGTCGCGCTCCCTAAAATCACGGAATTGCTCCCCGAAACCACTTTTGCACCGACGATGGCGTCGTTCACGCTCCAATACGGGCCCGTTTTCAACGAGGAAATTTTGGCGTTGTAAACGTCGTAATATTGATTGGAATACAACGGCACTTCGGGCGCAAGATAATTCCAGCGCTGCATAAACAGCCGCCACCACTCGTTATATACCGCCTCCGCAGTAGCGAACTCATCGACGGGACGGGTATTATACACCATTGCCATCGACAAAAAATCCATACCCAGCTCGTATTCTTTCCCCTCGAACGTAACGTATGCCAAGCCCTCGCGCTCCGTTACCATATCCATCGTAACGTCCTTGCCGATTTTGCTATACACGCTTTCGTAGGATTGGCGTAAAACTACGTCGTCAAGCACTTCCTCCCCGCCGCCGCTGCCGCAAGCGGTAAAACCAAGAGCGAAAAATATCGCTCCGAAACAAATTGTATTCTTCGTCCATTTTTTCATACTACTTATTTTGCTCTACCTATCTTTTTTTATCCGTAGGTATGGCGGAAAAGATAAAAAATACTTGACGAATATAGGCGTGTAGTGTTATACTTATTAGGAAAGATTAAACGATTGTCGCGCACGCAAACGCGCACGCGCGAGGAGGCAAACTATGAAAGACGAACGTCGTATCGAAACAAAATGCGTACAGGGCGGTTATACGCCCGGAAACGGCGAACCCCGCCAAATCCCTATCGTACAAAGTACGACCTTTAAATACGCCACCAGCGAAGATATGGGCAAGCTCTTCGATTTGGAAGCAAGCGGTTATTTTTATTCCCGTTTGCAAAACCCGACCTGCGATTACGTTGCGGCGAAAATCTGTCAATTAGAGGGCGGCAGCGCGGCAATGCTCCTCTCCTCTGGGCAGGCGGCGAACTTCTACGCCGTTTTTAATATTGCGAACGTCGGCGACCACGTCGTTGCGTCCTCGGCGATCTACGGCGGTACGTATAACCTTTTTGCCGTTACCATGAAAAAAATGGGCGTTGAGTTTACCTTCCTCTCCCCCGATTGCACTCAAGAGGAATTAAACGCTGCTTTCCGTCCTAACACGAAAGCGGTGTTTGGGGAAACGATTGCCAACCCTGCCCTTTCCGTTTTGGATATTGAAAAATTTGCAAAAGCGGCGCACGCACACGGCGTCCCTTTAATCATTGACAACACGTTTGCCACTCCCGTAAACTGCCGTCCTTTTGAATTCGGTGCGGATATCGTAACCCATTCGACCACGAAATATATGGACGGACACGGCGCGGCGGTCGGCGGCTGTATCGTCGATTCGGGCAACTTTGATTGGATGGCAAACGCAGATAAATTCCCCGGACTTTGCACGCCTGATGAAAGCTATCACGGCATCGTTTACGCGGAAAAGTTCGGTCAAGGCGGTGCGTTTATCACCAAAGCGACGGCACAACTTATGCGCGACTTTGGTGTTTACCCCTCTGCACAGGCGGCATTTTTGCTTGACCTTGGTATGCAGACTCTTGATGTACGTCTTAACCGTCATTGCGAAAACGCTCTCGCCGTCGCAAAATTCCTTGAAGAAAGCGGTTATGCCGAATATGTAAATTACG
>JAZUCW010000098.1:0-2651 GCA_045639305.1 Candidatus Scatosoma sp. | reverse complement strand
ATTATGGTCGTTGCTGGAATTGCCGCCATCAATTTGGACGTGCTTGCCTCCTACTGGGTAATCATTCTTATCCTTGGCGTTGTCGGCGCATTGATTACGTACTTTTATAATCGTTTCGTCGCTAGAAAGCTTTTCAAAGGCTATGCGGAAGAACAATTTTTGGCGATGTACGGTATGCTTACGGGTACGGCAAGCACGGGGATTATCCTTTTGAGAGAAATCGACGCGGATTTCACGACCCCGACCGCCGACAATCTCGTATATCAAAATTTCCCTGCAATGGTCTTTGGGTTCCCTATCATGCTGCTTGCAACGTTTGCACCGAAAGAACCGATATTGACCTTGCTGATCCTCACCGCGTTTTTTGCGGTTATGAACGTCATCTTATTCCGCGAGCAAATCTTTAAGCGGAAAAAGAAAAACCGCCTTGATTGAGTAGCCTATGCCTGAATTTATCACGATATTAGTATGCTTTTTTGCAGGCGCAGGCGCAGGGCTTGGAACGGGCTTTGCAGGACTGAGCGCCGCGGCGGTCATTGCGCCTATGTTGATTGCGTTTTTGGGTATGGACGCGTACATGGCCGTAGGGATTGCGCTTGCTTCCGACGTTTTAGCCAGCGCCGTTTCCGCCTATACCTATAAAAGAAACGGAAATTTAGAAGTGAAAAACGGACTACTGATTTTAATTAGCGTCCTCACTTTTACCGTCGCAGGAAGCTACGTGGCGAGCCTCGTCCCTTCCGTTGCGGCAGACAATATAACCGTTTGTATGACGGCGCTTATCGGATTAAAGTTTATCTTTAAACCCGTTATGACCTCGAAGGAAAAGCTCGAATCAAAATCTAAAAAAACACAGATTATACAATCCGTAATTTGCGGCTGTCTTATTGGCTTTGTTTGCGGTTTCGTCGGTGCAGGCGGGGGAATGATGATGCTGCTTATCTTCACGAGCGTTTTAGGCTATGAGTTAAAAACCGCCGTGGGAACCAGCGTGTTCGTTATGACCTTTACCGCGTTAACGGGCTCCATTTCCCACTTTACCATCGGCGGCGCACCCGACTGGTTTATCCTTGGTTTTTGCGTACTATTCACCCTCGTTTTCGCGCGAATCGGCGCACGCATCGCCAACAAAGTCTCCGCAAAAACCTTAAACCGCGCCACGGGCATTATCCTCTTTATTTTAGGCGTGGTCATGATTCTCGTAAATTTCTTATAACAAAACGGAAGTATAGAAAAAAAGAACACCTCTGCGGTGTTCTTTTTTTGTACGGTTTTTTATAAACCTTTTCCGTTTTTCATTGCTGCTTGCGCCAAGCGGAAAAGATTTTCAAGCTATTTTGATTACCTTAAATCGTTTAGAGGTTCCGTTTGCGTATCTTCAAAACAAGAAAAACCCGATGCTATAAATTACGCTTGCGTTACCTGGGTAACCCCCTGCGGGATATTGAGTTTCGTTGTTACGCCGTTCTCTTTTTGCGTCAATTCGATTTCAACAATCCCCTTCACCGTCGGGATTTTACAAGAAATATGCTTTAATCCACACATATTTGGCTGCAACGTAAATTTCGTGCAATCGTTGTCGCAGATACGGAACCCCACGACCGTTTCGATGAGAAATGCCAGCACGCCGCAGCTCCAACCGTGGCAAAGACTGTTCCTATACCCTACGTAGCAAGGCTTGCCGAAATCGCCGTGCACTTCCCGTTGTCCCTTTTTCGGTCTTTCCGTAATTTTGCAGGCATTTTCCATCCATTCCACTTCAAAGCCTTCCCAAAAGGACGTTGCGCCCATTTGCAACATTCCGCCGTAATATTGCAAGTTGTTGTCAAACGCTTCCTGTACGTAGCCGTTTTCCGCCAACGCTTTGGAAATGAAATAGGTCATAAACATAGAATAACCGCTTGCGCCGCCGTTTCTAATCAAATCGAGCGCTTTTTTACAATCACTCTTATCCACCAAAACGCCCATTGCGGAAATTGCCTTAAACGTAGAATCTTCCTTGGTTTTCTTTGAAAGCATCCCTTCGATTTCCTTAGCAAGCGCAATATTCTCTTCACCGAAATAGGCACAGTTCACGATTTGACGCATCGTATACAACGTCGTTGTATAACAAGCAAATACGCTGTCTTGCGTGCCGTGGCTAGGCCAATCAAAATAATAGGGATTGTTAAACAGCAAACCGCCCTTTTCAAAGGTTAACGACCCGTCTTCATTGATACACTTTTTCAGCACGCAAAGCGTTTCCTTCGCGCTTTCTAAATATTCCTTTTTTACCCTTCCCGTCTTGCTGAAATATTCCTTCATGCACAACAAAAACCACATATTGTACAAGGGGATATTATTTATCCAACGCTCTTTTTGTTGATAGCGTATCGTGTAATCAAAGGTATTCTCTATTTCACGGCAATCCTGAATCAGGGAAGAAAATTCTTCATCTGTGATATAGTTTGTGGCATTCAATAAACGAAGCCAGTAATTTGTTTCAGAGCTTTCTTTCAGGGAAATGTTGAGCTTGAAAATAAAATCGGCAGTACTTTGTGCTTGCTGAGCTTCGGAAATATTTGCACCGATACTGGTGCCTGACCGAAGAATTTGTTTTGATAAGATATACTCACGCTTCTCCTCATTAAGATACTTGCAGAGATTGACAA
>JAZUCW010000097.1:0-11131 GCA_045639305.1 Candidatus Scatosoma sp. | reverse complement strand
AGGGTTAGAGTATGCGTTAAACGAAGACGGCGAATCTTATTCGTTGGTGGGTATCGGTACTTGCGAGGATACGGATTTGGTAATTCCTTCAACGTATGATGGTTTGCCTGTTGTTTCGATAACGGATCACGCTTTCTATTCTAGGTATAGCCTGACGAGTGTGGATATTCCCAACAGCGTAACCACGATTGGCAAAGGGGCGTTCTTTGGTCTTGTCAATTTGACGAGTGTAGTAATTGGCGATGGTGTAACCTCGATTGGTGATTATGCGTTCGAGCATTGCGATAGCTTGACGGAAATCATAGTAGATAAAAACAACGATTCGTATAAGGATATAGGCGGAAATTTATATACGAAAGACGGGGCGGAACTGTTGTATTATACGATAGGAAAAACCGCAACTACATTTACCATTCCCGACGGCGTAACTACGATTGGCGGTTTTGCGTTCAGGCATTGCAGAAGTTTGACGGAAATTATAATTCCTGACAACGTAACTACGATTAGCTCTTCTGCGTTCGAGAGTTGCCACAGCTTGACGGAAATCATAATTCCCGACAGCGTAGCAGTAATTGGTTCTTGTGCGTTTTATGAATGCAATAACTTGGCGAACGTGATAATTGGCGACGGTGTAACCACGATTGGCGAAGATGCGTTCCAGAATTGCGATAGCTTGGCGAAAATCATAATCCCCGACAGCGTAACCACGATTGGCGAAGGTGCGTTCACTTGTTGCGACGGCTTGACGGAAATCATAGTAGATGAAAACAACGGTTCGTATAAGGATATAAAAGGAAACTTATATACGAAAGACGGGACGGTACTGTTACAGTATGCGATGGGCAAAACCGCGACGACCTTTACCATTCCCGACGACGTAACCACGATTGGCGAAGCTGCTTTCTCGGGTTGCAGTAGTTTAACGGAGATTATAATTCCCGACGGTGTAACTACGATTGGCGAAAGGGCGTTCTATGGTTGCACAAGCTTGGCGGAAATTTTAATCCCCGATAGTGTAATCTCGATTGGAGAAATGGTGTTCTATGATTGCGGTAATTTGACGGAAATCGTAATTCCCAAAAGCGTAACAACGATTGGTATGGATGCCTTCTCTAGTTGCGATAGATTGACGAGCGTTACGTTTGAAGATACTTCGACTTGGTATGTTGATGAACGGGAAATGGACGTAACAGACCCGTCTGACAACGCAACGTATTTCACAGGTACATATTGCGATTGCTATTGGCACAAATCATAAAAACTGCAATATTGTCGGTTAAAAAAGAACCGCGCGGAATATTCCGCACGGTTCTTTTTTTTAATGATAGGGGCAGGTACGCGTTGATTAGCCGTTTTCGCTTTCAACTGCGGTTTTTTCTGCCTTGTACTGCGCAATTGCTTTGGAGAGTTGGTCGGGGCAAGAAGTATTGCCTTTGCAACGGATCCCCGCAAGCAAGGTTTGTAATTCGTCGATATCTTTACCCTCGGCAAGGCGGGCAATGCCCTGCAGGTTGCCGCTGCAACCGCCGATAAAGCGTACGTTGTGCATTTTGTTGTCTGCGTCAACGTCGAAAAGAATTTGTCTAGAGCAAGTGCCTCTGGTGGAATAAGTAAACATACTATCAATAACCTTCCTTTATTTTTTTTAGATTAATCGACCAACGTTTCGTAGATGGCAGAATACAAATCGGATGCTTTTAATTCCCAATTTTTATAGATGTTTTGCGCTGTTTTTTTGTCGGGAATAACAAATTTTAATTCTAACATCGGTTGTACGGGGGCGAGGATTTTCAAAAACACGGTATACGATCCGTCCACGTTTTGAAAATAATCGGCTTTACATTCTTGGCGGTTTCTAAGTTTTCCGCTGTTGTTTTTGACGAAAGCGGAAATTTCGTTGCGCACGCTTTTGGGGATGGTGATATAGAAATTGTTAAGACTTTCTCTCCCGTCGCTGGTCAAGGTATAAAGCGGTTCTTCTTCGGGCGAAGAAATACGACAAAGGAAACCGTCGTCAATCAGTTTGGGCAATAGCTCCATACAGTCCATATAATTGAGCCAATTATTGCCCGCGGTACACATTTCGACCACGGTGCGCTCGGAAAGCGGACTTTCCATTTTATCAAAAACGAAAAGCACGATTAATTTGTTGACGGACATTTCCCCTTGAATTTGCATTTGTGCCTCCAAGAAAAGGGAAGAAAGCCGTGGAGGATTCGCGCGGCTTTTCCCATTTTTTTTACAGATTGTAACGCTTACGCTTCGAATTTTTGCAATCTTGCAATCAATTCGTCGCAGTTATCGTCGTAGATTTCTACGGTGATAGGCTGAGAAAGATCGAGCGAGAAGATCCCAAGAATGGATTTTGCGTCAACGACGTATTTCCCACTCTTTAACAAAATTTCGCAAGGATAATCCTGCGTGATATTGACGAATTCTTTTACTCTTTGCGCCATCTCCAAAGAAATTTTAATCGATTTCATAAAACAAAAACCTCCAACGTTTTATTTTCCTGTATTATACATAAGTTTTTGGAAAAAATCAAGATATTTCGTAAAAAAATATTTATTATTTTTTCGATTTGTGCTATAATGATAACAAAGAGGGAAATTCTTGTTGATTTTGCCTTGTAAATAAGGAGCTGGGTATGGAATACGTAGAAAAGACGGTAAAGGAAAACGTGGTTTTCAAAGGTAAAATCATGACGGTACATTGCGACGATGCGTTGCTGCCAAACGGTGCGCCTTGTCAACGCGAAATCGTCAAACACAGCGGTGGGGCATGTGTTTTATACGAAAACGAGGGGAAAATCGTGTTCGTTCGACAGTACCGCTATGCGTATAGAGAAAGCGTTTACGAACTTCCTGCGGGGAAACTGGAAAAGGGAGAGGATCCCGCCCTTTCCGCGGCAAGGGAATTGGAGGAAGAAACGGGGATCAAAGCGGAGCGTTTACAACTCCTGTTCGTGATGTATCCATCTCCTGGGTATACCGATGAAAAAATTTATATCTACCGCGCTTTTGACGGAAAAAAGGCAAAGGCGCACTTGGACGAAGGGGAGTTTTTGGACGTGGAATATATCCCCGTTGAAAGCGTAAAGAAAATGTTGCAAAGCGGGGAGATTAAAGACGGGAAGACCATCGTTGCGTTGCAAGCCTATTTTTTAAGCGAAAGATAATATAAACGAGAAAATAACGAAAAATGCGGGGCCTTTTAGACCCCGCATTTTTCGTTTAAGCAATAAGGAGAAAGAAGATTAGCAACCGCAGTTGCAAGCATTGCATTGCGGCGTTAAAATAGCGGCAAGCGTCCCGTTTTTATACAGACAGAACAAAAGCGCGATAATAATGGGCAAACCGCAACCACTAAAGACGCTCGAACAGCAAATTCCGTCCTTCGAACCGAGTACGAGTAAAGCGATAAGAATCCAAAGGGTAACGTTACCCTGATTGCAACAAGTCATAAAAACCTCCCGTGTTTCGCCGCAGGAGTATGTATTGAAAAAAGCCTGCGGTTTTGTCTTTCTATTACATCATATTCTAATTTTTTCTAAATTGTGTAAAACGCAATAGTTTCCAAGAAAAAAAATCTTTTCTTTCTCGCTTTTTTCGGTTCATTTTGTTGCTTATATTGAAAAAATGCGTTATAATAATTGTATATCCTTGGCAAACACGCTTTTTTTGCGGTTTGACCGTATGGGGATAAATACATATCTTTTTACTACGGGTATCTTTTTAGAACTCGATAGGAGGCTTTTATGAAACGTAACGTGGCACACTCGGTTGCCTTTATTGGCGTTATGACTGCTTTAATGGCGGTCGTGTTGACGTTGGAAACCTATGTTTTCATTTATTTTATCAAACCCTCGCCGGCGTTTTTATCCATACCGCTGTTTATCGCTTTGAGTATGTACGCGGATTGGAAAAGAAGTTTTATCGGCGGAACGATATTTGGCGTTTGTTCTTTCGTATTATCTTTTATAGTGGGGTATACGGTTTTTTATAATCCGTTAATATCCGTTCTCCCCAGAACGATTGCAGGGGTAAGCGGTTATTTCATTTTGCACGGCTTTACCGTAATTACGAAAGGGAAGGCAAAAGATATTGTTCGTGCCGTATCGGCGGCGCTCACCGTAATTTTGCATACAGTGCTGGTATTGATGGCTATGGAAGTATTCTCAACGGGCGGCGCGTTTTTTGATACCGTTTGGCAAACGATTATAGGACTCAACTTTGTTTCGGAATTCGTTTGTGCGATTTTATTGACGCCCGTGTTGCTTCGCATTATGAAAAAATATACGCATACTCCCGATTTTCTCCCTTTGTTGAAAAGAAGTAAGAAGGTGAAGTAATAATTATGATCATTTGTATCGATATCGGTAATACGAATATTAAATACGCCATTTATGACAAGGACGAGTTGAAAATTTCTTCTCGCGTGGCGACGGATTTTAAAAAGACCTCGGACGAATACGGCGCGCAGCTTACGGGTATGCTTACGGCGCGCGGCGTAAACGTGGAGGATATTACGGGCGGGATCGTGTCTTCGGTCGTTCCCTCTTTGGATTATACGATTGATAAAATGTGTCAGTTGTATTTGGAGATAGAGCCTTTGCATATTGCGCCCGGTTTAAAATCGGGGTTGAATATTCGCTGCGACGATGCAAGAGAGGTGGGGGCGGATCGTATCGTAAATTGCGTTTCTGCTATCGTTGGATACGGCGAAGGAACACCGATGATCGTCGTGGATTTTGGTACGGCGACTACCTTTAATATTATCAGCGAGAACAACGAGTTTATCGGTGGTGTCATCGCGCCCGGAATCAAGGGATCTTTGGATTCGCTCGTCAACGGTACGGCGAAACTCCCTCGCGTGGAAATCGAAGCGCCCAAGAGTATTATCGCCAAGAACACGGTAACGAATATGCAGGCGGGTATCGTCTTTGGCTTTGCGGGACTTGTCGAATATATCGTGAAGAGAATTAAGAAGGAATTAAAATCACCAAAAGTCAAAACGATTGCAACGGGCGGGTTTAGTACGATCATTGCAAAAGAGATAGAGGGGATTGACGTCGTGGATAAATTGCTGACGTTAAAGGGCTTGAAATACCTCTACGATTTGAATACGGAAAAGTGAAATCGGGCAACCGTGTACGCGTTGAACGAGAAAAGAATATGGAAGACAAGGAAAAGGAGAAGAACTATGGTTAGAAAAGTAGGCGTGGCAATTTTAGGGCTTGGCGTGGTTGGCGGCGGTACCTATCAGACGATTGTCGATCATCACGACTTTTACTTAAAAACCCAACAAATCGACCTTACGGTGGAAATGGTTTTGGATAAATCCGCAGAACGCTTAACGGCGCTTGGGATTCCCAAAGACCGCTGGGCGGGCAGTATTGAAGAAGTACTGGCGAACCCCAACGTAGACATCGTCGTAGAAACGATTGGTGGCGTAGGCGCGGCGAAAGCGTTCGTGTTGGCGGCGCTCCGAGATGGAAAAACGGTCGTAACCTCCAACAAAGAATTGATTTGCAAATACTCGCACGAGTTGGAACGCGTGGCAAAACGCACGGGTTGCGGACTCTATTACGAGGCAAGCTGCGTGGGCGGCGTACCGATTATCCGTACTTTGCTTGACGGGGTGCAGGCAAACCACGTGCAAAAAATGATGGGGATCGTAAACGGTACGACCAACTATATTTTGACGAAGATGAGCTGCGAGGGCGCGGATTATGCGGAAACGTTGAAAGAGGCGCAGCGCTTGGGCTATGCGGAATTCGACCCGACCAACGACGTCGAGGGTTTCGATTCGATGTACAAGCTTTCGATTCTCTCGTCGATGGCGTTCCATACGAAGGTTCCCTATACCAATATTTTCCGCGAAGGGATTTCGAAAATCTGTACGCAGGATATTGCGTACGGGAAGGAATTTGGGTACACCTTAAAGCTTTTGGCAATCGGCAAAAATACCGAGAAAGGCATCGAGGTACGCGTACATCCTACGTTTATTCCTTCCTCGCATCCCTTGGCAAGCGTCAACGACGCCTTTAACGCCGTTTACCTTACGGGCGATGCCGTGGACGATATTATGTTGTACGGCAGAGGGGCGGGCGCGCTGCCGACGGCAAGTGCCGTGGTTTCCGACGTTATCTATGCGGCAACCCATTCCGAGATCAAATATTCCACCTTCAAAAACACCGAAAAGGCGGAAACGGGCGTAAAATTCGTGTCCGATTTCTCCAGTGCCTATTATCTTCGTCTTTCCGTGCAGGATAAGGCGGGTGTGTTGGCGAAGATTAGCAACATCTTCGGGAAAAGCGGTATTTCCATCGTGCAAATTTCGCAAAAGAACAGTGCGGAAGGGGACGAACGAGTACCTTTGCTTGTCATAACGCATAAGACGCACGAAAGCGCGGTAAAAAATGCGGTGGCAAAAATCAACGCAACCGAGCTTGCAACCGTGGATGCGGTTATTCGCGTGGAAGCGTAAGTAAACAACGTAGAGGCGGGTTCGCTCGCCTCTTTTTTCATAAGGAGAAGAAATGCGAGGCTTTATTTTGACGAACGCCTATCCAAACGGCGAAAAATTTATCCGTCAAGCGCGGCGTATCGGGGAAGAACTTAGCTTGCTCGGCGTAGAGGTGGACGTTTTAAAAAACGGCGAAGTATACGCCTACGTCAACGAAAAGGGCGAGGCGGGGGTAAACTTGCCCAAATCTTATGATTTTGCCGTGTATCTGGATAAGGATAAATATCTTGGCAAGGCGTTGGAAATTGCGGGGATTCGTCTGTTTAACCCGTCTGCCGCCGTGGAGATTTGCGACGATAAACTGACGACGTATTTTGCCTTGCAAGGGAAAGGTCTGCCGCTGATTGAAAGCATACCCGCGCCCCTTTGTTATACGCCGGGCGCAAAGCCTGACGAAAGGTTTTTAAGGGAAATTGCGAATCGATTGGGTTTTCCGATGGTGGTAAAAGAGAGCTACGGCTCGTGCGGGATCGGCGTTCATCTCGTACACGGTATGGAGGAATTGGCTGAAATCAGTCGAAAATTGTTGTATCGTCCCCATTTTTATCAGCGTTTTTTATCCAAAGCGGCGGGGCGGGATATCCGCGTTATCGTTATCGGCGGAACCGCGGTGGCGGCGATGGCGCGTGTTGCGCAAAAAGGGGAATTCCGTTCGAACATTGAACTTGGCGGAAAAGGAAAAAAAATCGAGCTTACACCCTTGCAAAAGTCGGTTGCGGAAAAAGCGGCGAAGGCTTTGGGTTTGGAATATTGCGGTGTTGATCTTTTGGAGACGGAAGAAGGCGTTGCCGTTTGCGAAATAAATTCCAACGCCTTTTTCGACGGATTAGAGGCGGCAACGGGCGTCAACGTCGCGGCGCTGTACGCAAAACATATTCTGTCGAATATGACCTAATAATTGCAGGAGAAAACCCTGCTTTTAAAGGGGAAAAATCTTGACAATGTGAAAATATTGTGATACAATATTAAAAATCCGAAAAAATGGGGTAACCTTTTTTAAAGGTTTTCGAAAAGCAAGGGGTAAAGAGTATGTTTAAAATAAACGGTACGACGAAACACGCGTTGGTGCGCTTTGGGTTGGGGGTGTTTGATATCCTGTGGACCTTTATTGCTGCAATCGGCGCGTATTGTATGATTACTTATGGGATTGCTTACCGTCTTTCTTTGCCCGATATCGTCTGGATTTGGGCGGCTTGCAACGCCGTGCTGGTTATTGGGCTTTGCTTACTTTTCCGCTTGTATACGATGGTGTTTGCCTCCGTTGGTTTCCCCGAGGCGATTCGTATGGTGGCGACCGTTTTAATCGTGGCGCTGGCAAACGCGCTCTTTGTATTGATTGTAAACGCCGATTTTACGAAAACTTACCGCGTAGGGTATAGTTTGGTCGTGTTTTATTCCGCAATTTTGATGGCGGGTTTGATGGGCTCGAGATTTTTAAAACGCACCTATATGGGATTGAAAGCGCAGTGGAGAAACTCGTTTACGAAGAAAAAACGGGTTATGCTCGTAGGGTTTAACAGCGAAGCGTTTACCTTGATCCGCAATATGTCTTTCAGTGAAAAGAGCCGTTATAGGGTGGTTTGCGTTTTGGACGACGACAAACGCTATTTAGGCAAGCGTATTTACGACGTCCGCGTCGTTGGTACGACGAAAGAGGCGAAAGTCTTTGCAAAAAAATACAAAGCACAGGAAATCTTCATTGCGATTCCCTCGCTTGGCAAATTAAAACAGCGCGAGATTATCCAACGTTGCAGTGCTTGCAAATGTCCTATCCGTATGCTTTCGGAGATTTCTCAGCTCCCTGAGGGCGCGGCTTTTTCAAGACTTCGTCCCGTAGCGATTTCCGATCTTTTAGGCCGTGATCAGGTCAGCGTGAACCTTAACGAGGTTATGGGCTATATCGAGGGCAAGACGGTGCTCGTAACGGGTGGCGGCGGCTCGATCGGCAGTGAGCTTTGCCGTCAAATTGCTCTGCATTCGCCCAAGCTTTTAATCATTTTCGATATTTACGAAAACAACGTATACGATATCGAGCAAGAACTTCGTCGGCATTACCCCGATTTGAATTTACTTACCTTAATCGGCAGTATCCGAGATAAGACGAAGGTTTGGGATTTGTTTGAGAAATATAGACCGCAAATCGTGTTCAACGCAGCGGCGCACAAACACGTGCCTTTGATGGAAACCAGCCCTAACGAGGCGGTAAAAAATAACGTTTTCGGCACTTTGAACGTGGCGAAAGCAGCCGACGAATTCAAGGTGCAAACTTTCGTACAGATTTCGACGGATAAAGCGGTAAACCCCACCAATATCATGGGGGCAACCAAGCGTATTTGCGAAATGATTATCCAAACGATCGGCAAAAACAGCAAGCACACCAAATTCGTCGCCGTGCGTTTTGGCAACGTACTCGGTTCGAACGGGTCGGTGATTCCGCTGTTTAAAAAGCAAATTGAAGAGGGAGGTCCCGTTACCGTAACGCATAAGGACATTATCCGTTACTTCATGACGATTCCCGAGGCGGTATCCCTCGTTTTGCAGGCGGGGGCTTACGCGCAAGGCGGTCAAATCTTCGTGTTGGATATGGGCGAGCCCGTCAAAATTTACGACCTTGCCTACAACCTTATCAAGCTTTCGGGTTACGAGCCGGGTGTGGATATCGAAATCAAATGCACGGGGCTTCGCCCGGGTGAAAAACTCTACGAAGAACGTTTAATGGCGGAAGAAGGCTTGCAAAAGACGCCGAACGGACTGATCAATATTGCAAAACCGATTCCGCTTAACGAGGTGTCTTTCTGGGGCGCGTTGGAAAAGCTCCGCGAGGCGGTGTTGACGGAAACGGACAAGATGAAGGAATGGGTCAAAGTGCTCGTGCCTACGTATACGATCGACGAAACGGAGAGCGCGGCGGTAAAATATTTACAAAAAGGCGTGGCGGAGCGCGAAATTGCCGCTTCTGACGCGGCGCTCGCAGCGGAAGAAAAATAAACGCTGAAAAGGGAAACTATGCTTACGCAAAATACTTATCAACAATACGTAAAAATACTTAAAGAAGAGCTTGTACCTGCAATGGGCTGTACCGAGCCGATTTCTATTGCGTACGCAACGGCGCGCGCAAGGGAAGTATTGGCAAGCAAAGCCCTTTCGGCAAAAGTTGAGGTTAGCGGCAATATTATCAAAAACGCCAAGAGTGTTACCGTTCCGCATACGGGCGGTATGCGCGGGATCATTTCTGCGTTCGCGGCGGGCTTGGTGGCAGGCGACGCAGGGGCGGAGCTGGAGGTTATCGCAAACGTTTCCGACGAGCAAATTGCGGAAATTAAGCGGGTGAAAGAGACTTTTGACGTCGAGGTTTGTACCCCCGAAAACGCGCGTGTTTTTGATATCGGTATTACGTTGCGTTCGGAAAACCATACCGCGTACGTGCGGATTGCCGATACGCATACGAACGTTGTGGAGATTCGTTTGGACGGAGAGGTTTTGTACGAAAACCTGCCCAAAGAGTGTGAAAAAGCCGATCGCAGCGGACTTTGTATCGAGGATATTATCACTTTTGCGGACACCGTAAATATCGAGGACGTAAAGGATTTGTTGGATAGACAAATCGAGTATAATATGGCAATCGCCGAAGAAGGCTTGAAAAATAATTACGGGGCAAACGTAGGCAAAGTATTGCTTCGCGCTTATCAACCGGATATTAAAATTACGGCGAAGGCGTATGCGGCGGCGGCTAGCGACGCGCGTATGAACGGTTGCGAATTGCCCGTTATCATCAATTCGGGCAGCGGCAATCAGGGGATTACCGCTTCCGTACCCGTTATCGTGTACGCACGCGGCATGCACGTTTCGAAGGAAAAGCTCTATCGTGCGCTTTGCGTTTCCAATCTCGTAACGATTCATTTGAAAAACGGAATTGGTGCGCTGTCTGCTTATTGCGGCGTCGTATCGGCGGGAGCAGGCGCGGCTTGCGGTGTGTCCTATTTGCTGGGCGGCAGAAAATCGGAGATTTCCCACACCCTCGTCAATGCCTTGGCAATTGATTCGGGTATTATTTGTGACGGCGCAAAGGCAAGCTGTGCGGCGAAAATCGCAACGGCGGTGGAAAGCGGACTCTTGGGCTTGAATATGTATTATAACGGAAACCAATTCTACGCGGGCGACGGGATCGTTAAAGACGGCGTAGAGAATACGATTAAGAGCGTTTCGCGCTTGGCGCACGACGGGATGCGGGAAACGGATAAAGAAATCATCAAAATCATGTTGGAAGAAAATTGAATTTTATATACGGTGGAGAAATAAGGCGAACTCGATTTTGAGCGTCGAATTCTGTTTTGTTCTTCTATTGCATAAAATAAAGGGCGGGGCCGTAAGGCTGCCGCCTTTCTTTTTTCGTGCACGCGCGAAGAAAATTGCAAAAAACCAAGGAAAAACCTGAAAAAAAAAGAGTTTTTTCGTTGTAAAATCCTTGCCTTTTTTAAAGGGATTTGTTACAATATACCATAATCAATATTTTTGATTGAAACGGGCGGTTTATTCGAAAAAATCGTTTGTTGAAAATAGAGGTGAGATATGGAAAGAGTTTTTAATTTTTCGGCGGGTCCTT
>JAZUCW010000096.1:0-23661 GCA_045639305.1 Candidatus Scatosoma sp. | reverse complement strand
ACGAGATGAAACCTCTAAACACAGCCTTTTATCTTTAAAGCAGTACTCTGTCCTTTCACCTGAGAGTTTGACGGCTTTCGCCGCTTGCCCCTTCGGTATCCGCCTTATGCGGAGTTCTCCGGAGTGCTATCCGATTACAGTATTTAATCTTTCGATCACCTGAGAGCTTTACTCCTTCGGTCAGACCTTCGTCTGTCTCCTGCAATCTTCTTATAGCGTTTGCTTGGGGTATATCATAGCACACTAAAACGCCTTTGTCAACAAAATTCGACCCTTTTTTCACATTTATTTATAGTCCCCTCTATTGACTTTTTCCTTTCCTTATGATATACTATTATGCGATATATTTTTACCAAGAGGTAGTCATGCTGAAAGCTCTTGTAAAAAAACTGACGGAAGCGGCGATTTCGGTTTTACCTGTGGCGCTGCTCGTCATTATTTTGAATTTTACCCCGATTCTTTCCCTTTCCTGGCAAGAAGCGGTTATTTTTGCGTGCTGTTCGGTTGCGCTCATCGCTGGCATCGCCCTTTTCAACCTCGGCGCGGATATTGCAATGACCCCTATGGGCGAACAGATCGGCTCGGGGCTTTCCAAATCGGGAAAATTTAAAACTCTGCTTATTATCTGTTTTATTATGGGCGTGTTTATCACGATTGCCGAACCCGACCTTTCGGTATTGGCTTCGCAGGTTGCAGACGTTATCAACAGCACGGCGCTGACCGTCGCAATCGGTATGGGTGTGGGCATGTTTTTGGTGCTCTCTATTCTCAAAATCGTGTTCCGCGTCAGTCTTTCCCACATGCTTACCTTTTTCTATATGCTCTTATTCGCGCTCGTTACCCTCTTGATCGTGCAGGGCAAAGAGAACTTTTTACCCCTTGGCTTTGACTCGGGCGGGGTTACGACGGGCCCGATCACCGTTCCTTTTATTATGGCGCTCGGCGTCGGTGTTTCCACAATCCTCGGCGACAAACGGGACAGAGAAAGCAGCTTCGGTTTTATCGCGCTTTGTTCAATAGGCCCTATCCTCGCGGTTATGCTCCTCGGTCTTACCGCAGACAAAGCCCCTGATCTTCTCATCACGGAAAGCAAATACGCCATGCAGCTTAACGAAGCGCCGCAGGTTCTCTTTCATACCTTGAAAAACGTAGCGATTGCCCTCGGCCCTATCGTAATTTTCTTCTTTATTTTGCAGGCAATTTTTATGCGCTCGTCAAAGCGCAAAGTAAAACAAATCGTGTTTGGGATTTTGTATACCTTCGTAGGCCTGGTCATTTTCTTGACCGCCGTAGAAATCGGCTTTATGCCCGTCGGTTTTAAAATGGGCGCGCAGCTCTCCAAAGCCCATAAAGGCGTCATGATCGCCTTTGCCTTCGTACTTGGTTTTGCCGTAGTCCTTGCCGAGCCCGCCATTCACGTTTTGAATAAACAAGTCGAAACGGTTACGGGCGGCGCGGTCAGCAAGCGTTCTATGCTGATAGCCCTTTCCGTCGGCGTGGGGCTTTCCATCGGGCTTTCGGTTATCCGTGTAATCTACGGGTTTAGCCTTTTATATTATCTTATCCCCGGCTATTTCCTCTCTTTAGGACTGTCCTTCTTCGTTCCGAAAATCTACACCGCAATTGCGTTCGACTCGGGCGGAGTTGCCAGCGGTCCTTTGACTTCGACCTTTATTTTGCCCTTTATCATCGGGCTTTGCTTTGCTATGCACGGCGGCGATTCCTCGTTCGTCCTCACCGACGCGTTCGGTCTTGTCGCTATGGTCGCTATGACCCCGCTTATCACCATCCAAACGCTCGGTTTTAAAGCCGTCGTTACCAAACACGTCCGCGAAAAGATCGCCATGAAACGAATCCTTGAAGCAGACGACGAACAGATTATCCGTTTTCTTTAAGGGAGGCAGGTATGCGTTTAATCGGAAAAAACAGCAAAACGAAAAAGCCCGCCCCTGCGGCGAGCGGCTTTAAAAAATTGAAACTTTTAATCACGGTCGTCAACCGTAACAAGACGGAATTTTATACCGATTTCCTTTCGGCGTTCGATATCAATTTCCAAACCTCCGTCTTGGCGCAAGGCACGGCAAGATCGGAAACTTTGTACATGCTCGGTTTGGAAGACTCGGATAAAAGCGTTATTTTCAGCATCTTGCGCGAGGACAAAGCAACTGAGGCTATGCAGGCGTTGGACGAAAAATTCCACACCTTAAAAAACGGCAAGGGCATCGCCTTTACCATCCCGATGTCCAGCGTCATCGGCGCTGCCATCTACCGCTTTTTAAGCAACCACCAATCGTAAAATAAGGAGAAGCGTATGCAATATACCCACGAAGCCATTTTTTGTATCGTAAACAGCGGACACAGCGAAGCGGTTATGGACGCCGCGAAGAAACTCGGCGCGCGCGGCGGCACGGTTATCAACGCCCGCGGCACGGCAACCAAGGAAGCGGAAACCTTTTTCCATATCACCGTCCAGCCCGAAAAGGAAATCGTAATGATCCTCGTCCCCGCCTCTATCAAGGACGACGTTTTGCACGCTCTTTATAAGGAAGTCGGGTTAGACTCGGCAGGTCAAGGCATCGCCTTTTCCATGCCGGTGGATAGCGTGGTTGGACTCTCCGACGAAGCTTTGCCTGCAAAAAACTAAATCGTTATTAAGACAAAAATTGGCGGGGCACCTCTCGGTTGCCCCGCCGTTTTTATTTACTCCGTATACTCGGTAAAAAGCACTTCTTCCGCCGTATCCGTTATCCGCACCGTCCGCACTTCGTACGGCTTAAACGCCATTCGATGCGTACCTGCCTGCCCCAAATCAATAACCGCCTCGGTTGCCTGCCCATCGCATTCGTACGCGCGCAGGATATACCCGTTGTTATCCTCGGCACGCTTAAACGCCGACACGACGATATTTTCCTTGTCGATCTTCATCCCCGAGTGCACGAGCGGCAGCTTGCCTTCGTGGTGATTTTCAAGCACTACCGTAAGCGGGGTATTAAACGCAAGTGCGCGTCGGAATATCTTTGCCTTTTCCGTCGTCGCCGCAGGCAACAGCGCGTAGGAAAACTCGTGCTCGCCTTGGTCGGTGTATTCCGCTTCCGTGCTCCGTATTCTCCCGTGATCGCAATAAATCGGACTTCTTACCGCCGTTAAACACAGTTCGTTTTCCTTTGCCGAATAGCTGTATTTGCTGTCGTTTATAATCGCCAAACCCTTTTTCTCGTCGCCGACCATCGCCCACATCAACGCCGATTCTTCCTCGCCGTTGCAAGGTCTTTCCAAGCTCCCGAACGGAATTTCGTATACGCTAGTTGGCGCTTTGCTAGCCACGGGATAGGCAAATTTTAACATTTTGTGCTTTTCCCGCCAAGACAGCTTGACCTTGACCCGCACCATGTCTTCGCCCGCATTCAGCGTGTAATATTTCGTCAACAGCGAATCCCCGTACACCGAGCTTACCTTGACCACCTCGCGCAGTTCGCTCGATTCTAGTTTTTCTATGGCAATGGTAGAAAATCCGCCGATTTCTTTGTCGAAACAATTTTTCCCATGACTCCAAGTATCGTGCTCGGACTCGTCGATTACGATATTTACGGCAGGCGCAGACAGCAGTTCTTCCCCGCTTGTTTTGTCCACGAGGGAAACCATACGCCCCGTTTCGTCGAAAACGGCTTTTATCAAAGCGTTTTCCAAGCTAAGCGCTTCCGATTTCTTATCGCGCGCGCCATAATCCCCTTCCGTACGGTCAACGACGTTGAACCCCGCGGACGGCTGATAATAATACACGGCGTACCCAAGCGCAGGCACTTTGGCTTTGAAAATCGCGTTATCCCGCCCAAAGACGGGCATAGCCTCCGATACGGCGTTGGTGAACGGAATTTCCTTTCCATCGGGGTCGCGCACCTCTTTTGCATGCGCGTTGATTTCGATCAGCGCTTCAACCTCGAACGAATGGGGGTTGAAAATCACCACGGGCAAACCGTAGTCCTTTTTCGTCGTATCGATTTGCCAAGACAGCGTTTGTAACGCACTGTTTTTCTGTTTTTCCGCGAGCGAAATCGCCTCGTACCCCATATACAAGCTGTTATCGTAGGCGCTCTTGATACAGCAGCCGCCAAGCGTATCGTGGAACGCAAGGAAATTGAGGTCTTCCCAGCCCTCTTGTATCTTGGCAAGCGGATATTCCTTTTCCGTCAACAACTGACACAAAGTCGAAAACTTTTCCGCCTCGACAAGTTTCGTTTCCCCTTTTCGAAGCAAGGCTTTCACCTCGGAAACCGCACTGTAACAACCGCTGGCGTGGTGCTGTAATTCGTCTTTCAACACGGACATGGTATGCTCTTTTTCGTAATTTTCGAAAAATTCGGCAGGGTCTGCCATAATCAACTGGAATTTTCCGTCCGCCTTTTCGTTGTAGGCCTTTATCAGCTCGATATTCCGAATCGTCGGACCGCCGCCGTGGTTGCCAACCCCGTAATATCCCATAAACTCCGTGCCTTTATAATACGCCGAAGCCTCCGCAAGATACTTTTCCAACTCCTCGGGCTCGTTAAACTTTTTGCAGTATTCCCAGTAGATACGGAACGCCGTTACTTTAGACCCGTCGGGTGCTTCCCAAGTAAATATGTTGTCTGGCATCGCCTTTTCATAATCCATCGGACGCATAAACACGTAATATTTCATGCCGCTTTTGCGCAGGATTTGCGGCAGCATCGCGTTGTGCCCGAAACTGTCTACGTTGTACCCTACAACCGCCGTTTTCCCAAACTTCTCTTTAAAATATCGCTGCGCGTATAAGCTTTGCCGAGCAAAATTCTCCCCTGAGGGCAAATTGCAATCGGGCTGAACTTTCCAACCGCCGACAATGATAAACCGCCCTTCGGCAATACGCTCTTTCATCTCCTCGAACATAGCAGGGTCAAAGTCCTCAACCCATTGATAAACAGACGAGGACGAACACACAAACTTGAAATCGGGAAATTCTTTCATTCTATCGAGCGCCGAACGAATCGTCGCCTTTGTCTCGCAACTCCCCTCCTGCCAAGACCAAACCCAAGCAGGATCAAGGTGCGCATTTCCAATCATATACACTTTTTGTTTTTCCATATCACTACCACCTATTGATATCAGCAAAATTATAGCACAGAAAGACGAAAAAAGCAATAGCATTTTTTATTTTTTTGTTACGAATAAAATAAAAAATACCGCCCGATTTTTCAGGCGGTATTTATTTTATTGCTTGCCATTTTCAGCCTTTTTAATCTTGTGCTTTCTTCCGCAGTTTTTGCAAATTCTTCTCGACTCGTTTGTGATTTTATAAGATGTGTCGGCGTTATGGAAAACCGCCGTAAAGGCAAATCCTAAAAATCCGATTAACGTAACCCCGATACCCATAAACATATAGGCTTTACAACGGTTATATTTTGCAAGATTTATCGAATTGTTGTTAATTGCTTCTATAAGTTCTTTGTTTGTAAAAATCGCATTTGGATTTTGCATATATACGTCATCAAAAAGTTTGATGTCTACCATTTGCATCTTTATTGCGTTAATAATCAAAATTAAAATTCCTATCATCGCAATTAGTCCGCAAACAATAGCAATAATAACGGCTCCCGCTTTCATTTCTTTTTCAATTTTGGTTTGGACATTGATAATTTCAAATTCTTCGTGTCCGCAATCTTTGCATTTAAAGTTCTCCATAAAATAAAAATCCCCTTTGTTGTGATATAAAAAATATACACCAAAGCGGGAAAAAAGTCAAGACAAAATTCCCCCGCGGCAAAATTTTTCGTCGCGGGGGTTTCGTCAATCAAAATTCTTTTCCAAAACGTCTAAAAATTCTTCTATCCGATACAAATCTTCAGCCGAATAATAATCTATGTAAATTCTGCCTTTTTTCGCGTTGCCAATGAGGGAAACTTTGGTGCGGAACACTCCGCGCATTCTCTCGACGAGGGCTTTCAATTCTTCCCCTTTCGCCGCCGCCTTAGCCTCTGCCTCTTGTTGCAAAATCTCGGGCGGAGTCAAAAACGCCTTGACCGCACGTTCCATTTCCCGCACCGAATACCCGCGCTTTAATCCCTCTTCCGCAAACGCAAGCTGTTGTTTTTGCGGCACTTTTACCAAGGTTCGCGCGTGCCCTGCCGACAACCTGCCGCTTTCCACCAATCCGATAACCTCGGGGACGAGGGTCAAAAGTCGCAACGTGTTGGCAACCGCAGGGCGGGATTTCCCGATTAGCGACCCCACGTCGTCTTGGGTCATTGAAAATTCCTTAATCAGCCTTTCCATCAAATAGGCTTCTTCCATCGCGCCGAGCCGCCCGTTTTTTAATTTTTCCACACAGGAAAACACCTCGGCGTTCTTTTCGGAAAAACGGTACACGCGCACGGTCAGCTCGGTTACGCCCATCGCGCCTGCCGCGTAAAAATCCTTATCCGCCGCCAACAGCTTCAATCTCCCGTTTTCCTGCTGGTTGACGGAAAATTCGGGTACGCCGTTTAACAAAAAGTACGTCGAGCGGGTTTTTAACTCTTTTTTATCCCAATCCTCAAACGCCGTCTCCGCGTCGATAAGCCGAATAGGCACTACCCTTTTTTCATAATCTACGTCAAATATTTTTTTGCGTTTTATCCGTTTCATCTTTTCTCCTTATCCCCGCAAAAAGCGGTTTCATCTCGTACCTGCCCCTATCTTATCCAAAAACGGAGCAACCATACCGTCGCTCCGCTTGGACAAAATTATTCTTGAGAATTTTCTTCTTGAGAAACTTCTTCCGCCGATTTTTCTTCTGCTTTTTCTTCGACGGGCTTGGAAGGTTCGGTCATGCGCACGAAAGGATTACCCTTGCTTTCGCCGTCCTTTTTCTCCATTTCCTCGATAACTTCCTTATAGCTTGCGCCGCGCATCAGCATTTGCACTTCTTCGGTGTAAATGGTTTCTTTTTCCACAAGCACGCGGGACATATTATCCAAAATCGAACGGTTTTCTTTCAACAGCTGTACCGCGCGTTCGTACGCCTCGGAAATAATACGGCGCACTTCCGCGTCGATTTTCGCCGCCGTTTCTTGCGAATACACTCTTTCAGAATGTCCGTATTCCATACCCATAAATACGGGCTGATCGGAATCGTACGCTACAAGCCCAAGCTCGTCGCTCATACCGTATTGCGTTACCATACGGCGCGCCACGGAAGTAACCATTCTTAAATCTCCGCTTGCGCCCTGCGTAACGTCTTTGACGACGATTTCTTCCGCCGCTCTGCCGCCGAGGGTCATACAGATATCGTCCAGCATTTCGTTGTACGAATTAAACACGCTGTCCTCGATAGGACGGGTCATCGTAAACCCACCTGCACCGTTGCCGCGAGGAATAATCGTTACTTCGTGCACGGGGTCGCAGTATTTGCAAACTTCCGCCAAAACTGCGTGCCCTGCCTCGTGGTAGGCAAGAATTTTCTTGTCCGCCTCGGTGATGACGTAGCTCTTTTTCTTCAAGCCCATCACCGTCTTGTCAAACGCGTCGTAAATATCCACGTTGTCAATCATCTTTTTATTGCCGCGCGCCGCCAAAATCGCCGCTTCGTTCAAAAGGTTTTCCAGTTCCGCACCCGAGAACCCGACCGTGATACGCGCCACCGTCTTGAAATTGACGTCGGGCGCAAACGGCTTGTTGCGTGCGTGGACTTTCAAAATCTGTTCGCGGCCCTTTACGTCGGGCAAGTTCACGTTGATTTGTCTGTCGAAACGACCGGGACGGAGCAACGCAGGGTCCAAAATATCCGCGCGGTTGGTCGCCGCCATCACGATAATCCCTTCGTTTTGATCAAACCCGTCCATCTGCACGAGGATTTGGTTCAGCGTCTGTTCACGTTCGTCGTGTCCGCCGCCAAGCCCAGCGCCTCTGCGACGGCCGACTGCGTCGATTTCGTCAATGAAAATAATACAAGGCTGACTCTTTTTCGCCATATCGAACAAATCGCGCACACGCTTTGCGCCGACGCCGACGTACATTTCGACAAAGTCCGAACCGGAAACTGAGAAGCACGGCACGCCCGCCTCGCCTGCTACCGCTTTGGCAAACAGAGTCTTACCCGTGCCCGGAGGCCCGACGAGCAACACACCCGAAGGCACTCTCGCACCCAGCGAAGAAAACTTTTTCGGCGATTTGAGGAATTCTACAACTTCTTGCAATTCTTCCTTTTCTTCTTCCGCGCCCGCCACGTCGGTAAAGCGCACTTTGAGGTTGGTCTGCACCTGCGTTTTGGACTTGTTCATGCCCATCGAAGGGCCGCCCGAACCTGCGCTGCGCATCAAGAAGAAGAACAACAGCGCCACCAAAATCACCCCGAAAATAGGGAAAAGGCTCGACCAAATGCTGCCTGCGTTGGGGTCGGTCAGTTCGACCGATATACCCATACCCATAAACATTTCTACGTACGAAATGCCGTTGGAATCGTAAAGACTGGGCATAACCGCCTCGAACGTCCCCCCATTGGTATACAAAGTCCAGTTGTAGGCGTCTACGTACAACTCTTCAATTTGATATTGTTTATTGTTATAGTTCCCCGTTTGGACTAACTCCAACATCTCCGTCGCGCTCAATTCGGTTGCGCCGCCAAGGATATTCGTAAACAAAATCCCAAGCAGTAACAAGCCGCCGATTCCGACGAGTATCCATATCCAAGTTTTCGTTTTTCTATTCAAAACTAACTCCTCCCCTGCCGATAACAGGTTTGTTATTTTCTTTATTTACTTTCCGCGCGCGCACGCACGGGCGTTTTCTCTTTATTATAAACGGAAAGCTAACTTTCTAAACAAAAATCTTTGCGTTTCCATTGTAACACAAGCGTTTTTCTTTTTCAAGCGTTTGTATCGCTGGATACAAACCTTTCTAAAATCTTCACCTTCCGTACACAAATACGGCGCAAACACGGCTTATAAGCACCCTCTTTCTTGCAAAATCGCCAAAACCTGACCAAAAATTTCATCGGGGGTTTGGTTGCCGTCCACGCAAACAATCCGCTTGGGGTTTTCCTTTGCCAAGGTCTTATACCCCTCGTAGACGCGGTTGTGGAATTCCATACCCGCCTGTTCTAATCTGTCGTTTTCGTCTGCCCCGTGCTTTCTTAAAAACGCCGCTTCGGGCGACAAGTCGATAAACACCGTCAAATCGGGCAAATACGCTTCCAAGGCGTAGGCGTTGATTTTCTCGATAAACTCTCTGCCCAGTCCGCGCGCAAACGCCTGATAGGCAAGCGACGAATCGACGTAACGGTCGCACACGACCAATTTCCCCTCTTTCAAAGCAGGTTCGACCCGATCGTGCAAATGCTGCACGCGCGCCGCCGCGTATAAAAGTGCCTCGCACTCGTCCGTCATCTCGGCATTTTTTCCATTGAGCAAAATCTCCCGTATCGCCTCGGAAATCTTTCCGCCGCCCGGCTCGCGCGTGAAGATATGCGCAATCTGATTTTTCGACAAATATTCGCTAAATTTTTTCAACTGCGTGCTTTTTCCGCAACCGTCGCAGCCCTCGAACGTAATAAATTTCCCTCTCGTTTTTTCCATCTTGGTTATTCCCCTTTCTTCTCGTTTACAACCGCTATTTTTCCGTTCTTTACACCAAAGACCGTCTTTGCCTTTTGCATAAGTTCTATCTTTTCCTTCTCCACCCTTTCGCCCCTTACGATCAGCGGCGTACAAGGGGGGAACAATCCGAAGTCTACGGCGCAAATTTTGCCGACCGCTTCTTCCATATCCACCCACTCGATTTCCGCATTTTCGTCAAAAACCACGATAGCAGGTACGCGTTCACTCGTTTTTTCTTCGTCAAAAGGGAATTTCTTAAACAACGCGTTTAACACCTTTGCAAGCGCCAAAAATTCCTCTTGACTTTGCACGGGCGAAAGGTAAAATTGCAAATACTTCCCGTCGCAAAACTCGGCGTAAACCCCTTGTTTTTCCAGTTCCGCTTGCACCTCGAACGCCGACGAACCAAACGAAGCCAAAAGTTTCGTCCAATCCTCGAAAATCTTTACGCGGGGTTGCGTTTTTGCATAGTTTCTAACCGCTCTTTCCAACGCTTCGTTACGGGGATATTTCACCGCGTATTCCACCGACGCCATGATCGGATAGGACGGACTCGTCGTGCGGAAAATCTGTACGCCCTCGTAAAGCGCCGAGGCAAATTCCGCCGTCCGCGCAGACACAACGGCGCCCTGTGTCAAGGCAGGCAGGCTTTTATGCACGCCGTCCACCCAAAAATCGGCAAATCCGCCCGCGTGCAAACGCTTGTCAAAATGCAAATGCCCGCCGTGCGCCCCGTCGATAAGCAGCAGCTTGTTCTCCTTATCGCAAAACGCGCGCGCCGACGCCAAATCCGCCGTCTTTCCGTAATAGTTCGGCGAAGTCAAAAACAACCCGTCTGCCGAAAGCACGCTTGGGTACCGTTCTTTCAGCTCCGCCAAAGTATAGCCAACGGGAATTCCGTCTACCACTCGTTCAGGATAGACAAGAGGAGTGATTCCCAACACCGCGCAGCCGTTGAACACGCTTTTGTGCGAGGCGCGGCACACCGCCAAGGTCTTTACCCCCAACCGTTTTGCCGCGTACAGCATAGAGAATACGCCCGCGGTACTGCCGTCCGTCAAAAGAAAGCTCTTTTCTGCCCCTAAGATTTTGGCAATATCGTTTTCCGCCTCTTGAATACAACCGCTAGGCGCGGATAAATTGTCCGAGTAGGAAAGTTCCGTGATATCCCAATCGCTTGCCTTATGTCCGGGCATATGAAAGGAGGCGTGCGGTTTTTTTGCCGCGCCGACGAGCATAGAATAGATTTTGCAATCTTTCAAAACCGCCTCGCTTGTGAAAATCCTATGCATTGCCGCCCTCCTATTTTAAAGCCATAAAAGGAACGGGTAAACCGTTCCTTTTTATCCTTGTGCCGTTTATTTTTTCAAACAGCTGTCCACCATGTACACGGTGAACACCAAATCCTCGTATTGGAAACCCGCGCTTAAATCGTAGTCGTCCTCGAAAATATTCATAAACGCAACGCACATATTCTCAGCCGTCAACTTCGTTTCTTGCTTGCCCGTCGCATCGTCGTAATACGGCACGTAATATCCCGTAATATTGACGAGATCCTCCGTTTTCTCCGTAGGGCAGATATTGATAAAGTACGTGCCTTTCACGGAAACGTCTTTCGTTTGTACGTCCGTATTCACGAAGGTTACGATCCCTTCTTCCAACAATTCGTAAAACCGTACGAGCGCCTTGCGATAGCTTTCCAGACGCTTTTCCTCGTCTTTAAGCCCCGCCTTAATTTGCGTTTCCTTTTTAAATCGCTTGTCGTCCTCTACACGATTGCGGAAATTCTTTTCCACCACCGATTTTTTCAGCGCGCCGTTTTTCCAATCCGTGCCGAAATACTCGATTAAAAAGTTTTCCATTTGCTTGAAATACCCGTTCGGACTGTCCTTATCCAAATCGAACAAGGTATAGCGGTAATTTGCCGCAAACGTGTCCGTGTAGGTATAGTCGAAAATTTTCTCCCCTGTCTGCTCGTCTTCTTTAAAGCCAAGCGCGGGGTTGCCGATATCTGCCACCAACACCACGTCCCCTTCGTAGGTCGCAATGCGGGTTTCCAGCAGCATCGTGGCGTTGTCGGGCGTCGCCGCCAAATCAAGCGTCGTCGTTTCCAAAATCTCATACGAGAACACGCCGTCTTTTTTTGCTTTGTCTAAAAAATTTCCAAAGCCCGTCGTCGTAAAGGTCGCGTTGTTCATATAATTATAAACGGTAAACTGTTGCGCGGAAGTAATTCTCGTTGCCGTCATGGTAAAAATCAAAACCCATCCGAAAATGAGCGCCGCCGCAACCGCAATGATTTTTATCCAGTCGTAAGAGAGCATCCGCCCCAGCCGTTTTTTCGTTATTTTCGCATCCATCATTTTCTCCTATCCGCCTGCGCGAAACCCAGGCGAAACGCTAGATTACTTTTTCGGTTTCATCGTAGGGAAGAGGATAACGTCGCGAATCGTCGAGCTGTCGGTAAGCAGCATTACGAAACGGTCAAGCCCCATACCCAAACCGCCTGTGGGCGGCAAACCGTATTCTAAGGCGTTGATGAAATCCTCGTCCACCTGCGCGTCGTTGTTCCCCTTTGCGCGCTTTGCTTCTACCTGCTTCACCATACGCTGCTTTTGATCGATAGGATCGTTCAACTCCGAGAACGCGTTGCCGTATTCGTGACCGCAAATGAAATATTCGAAACGTTCGGTAAAAGCGGGGTTGGAAGGCTTGCGCTTTGCCAAGGGGGAATTTTCTACGGGATAATCGTAGATAACGGTGGGTTGAATCAGTTTGTCTTCGACGAACGCGTCGAAAAGCTCGATAAGCACCCAGCCTTTGGTTGCGTTTTCGTGTTCGAGTTCTACGCCCAAGCCTTTTGCCGCCGCGCGTGCGTCCTCGTCCGTAGCCCAATCGTTATAATCGACGCCCGCGTATTTTTTCACCGCTTCCGCCATCGTCAATCTCGTCCAATCGCCCATGTGGATTTCCGTACCCTGATAGGTAATATCCAAGGTGCCGCAAACCTTTAAAGTAACCGTCTTATACAAATCCTCGATCATATCCATCATATCGAAATAATCGCTGTACGCTTCGTACATTTCAATCGAGGTGAATTCGGGGTTATGGTAAGCGTCCATACCCTCGTTACGGAAAATTCTGCCTACTTCGTATACCCTGTCCATACCGCCGACGATAAGACGCTTTAAGAAAAGCTCTGTTTCGATACGCATATACATATCGAGGTCGAGTGCGTTATGATGGGTCTTGAAAGGTCTTGCATCCGCGCCGATTTCCAAGGGCAATAAGGTGGGAGTATCTACTTCCAAATACCCTCTGTTATCCAAGTAGTTGCGGATTTCTTTCAAAATCTGCGAACGCTTGCGGAAGGTGTCCTGCACGTCCTTGTTCATGATAAGGTCGATATGGCGAAGACGGTATTTCATATCCTTGTCTTGCAGCCCGTTGTATTTTTCAGGCAGGGGCAACAACGATTTGGAAAGCAAGGTCAGCTTGGAAACGTGCACGGACACTTCGCCCGTTTGCGTTTTAAACACGTACCCTTCAAACCCGAAAATAACGCCGATGTCGTAATCTTTCTTATACACCGCGTATTCTTCCTCGCCGATATCCTGACGGGTTACGTAGATTTGGATAGACCCGCTCTTATCCGCGATATGCGAAAAGGACGCCTTACCCATAATACGGCGGGACATCATACGCCCTGCCATAATAACCGTTTTGCCTTCGTACGCCTCAAAGTTTTCCTTTACGGCTTTCGAATCCGCGTTGACGGGATATTTTACCTGTTCGTAAGGGTTCTTACCCTCGGAAACGAGCTTCGCCAGCTTTTCACGGCGGATTCTCGCCTGTTCGATAAGCTGTTCTTCTTCCGTTGCGCCGACTGCAGGCGCGTTCATCGTCTTGCTTTCTTGCATTTGTAAACCTCTGTTTCTATCAGAAAATTTCTTTAATGAGTACCTTGTATTCGCCGTCGGGCGCCATAATTTTTACTTCGTCGCCGACTTTGTGCTTTAAAATTGCCTTGCCCAAAGGGGAATCGTTGGAAATCTTGTTTTCCATCGCGTTCGCTTCCGTCGTACCGGTGATTTCGTATACCTCTTCTTCTTCCAGCTCCATATCGTAAACGCGTACCTTCGAGCCGATGTGTACGAAGGAAGTATCGGTGTTTTCTTCCAAAATCACGGCGTTTTTAATTTTGTAATCGAGTTCGGTAATCTCCAACTCGTTCGCAGCCTGTTCGTTGCGCGCGGCGTCGTATTCTGCGTTTTCGGAAAGGTCGCCGTGGCTTCTCGCTTCTGCGATGCGTTCAACGATTTCGGGGCGCTTTACAAGCATAAGATAGTTCAGTTTTTCCACCGCTTCGTCATACCCTTTTTGGGTCATAATAAATTGCTGTTCTGACATTAAACTCCTCCTGCTCCGCACGCTGTTATTTTACAGTTTTTCTCCTTTGTTTTCGCGTGTTTTACGAACCCTAAACGGAGAAAATTTCAGAAAAAAACCGCTTTGACGGCGGAACTTTAAAAATACAACCGTGACTTTTTGTTTCCCAAAAGCCACGGTATACTTCTTTCATTGTCCACATTATATCTTATTTTATAAGATTTGTCAATATTTTTTGCCGCTTTTCAAAAGAATTTCCACTCTTTTCACAACTTTTAACCCTCTTTTCACGGCGTTTTGACAAATCTCGCTTTGCTTATCTTCGTTCCGACAAAAACGCCGCCGTTCTATCAAACGCCTCGCTCAAAGCGTTCATGCTCGTCGCGTACGAAATTCGTACGTTGTTTTCACCGAACTCCCCGAACGCGCTGCCGGGCACAACCGCCACCTTTTGGCTGGCAAGCAACCCGTTTGCAAACGCCTCGCCGCTAAGCCCCGTATTTTTGACGGACGGGAACGCGTAAAACGCGCCCTTGGGCTCGAAACAGTCCAGCCCGATTTCTTGGAGCGAATGCAACACGAACTTCCTGCGCTTATCGTAGGAATCCCGCATTTCCTCTACCGTCGCGAAATTGTCGCTAAGCCCGTCTTTGAGCGCCTCCATTGCGGCGTGCTGGGACATAATCGGCGCGCACATAATTCCGTACTGATGAATTTTAAACATCGCCTCGTCGATTTCTTTCGGCGCGCAAACGTAGCCCAAACGCCAACCCGTCATTGCAAACGCCTTGGAAAACCCGCTGATGTATACCGTGCGTTCCTTCATACCGGGCAAAGACGCGATCGAAGAATGTTTCCCCCCATAGGTAAGTTCGGCGTAAATTTCGTCCGTAATCACGAGTAAATCGTGCCGAATAAACACGTCCGCAATCGCCTTCAACTCTTCCTGCGTCATAATCGCGCCCGTCGGATTGTTCGGATAGGTGAGAATGATTGCTTTCGTGTTCTTCGTAATCACCTTTTCCAGCTGCTCGGGCTTTAACACGAAATTATCTTCTTCCAAACATTCCACGTGCACCGCTTTCCCCCCCGAAATTTCCACGAGCGGCGAATAGGAAACGTACGCAGGATCAGGAATCAACACCTCGTCCCCTTCCTCTACGCAAGCGCGCAGCGCCAAGTCGATCGCCTCGCTGCCGCCGACGGTTACCAAAATGTGCTTGGGGTCGAATTGTAAATGAAAACGAGTCTCCAAATATTTCGAAATCAACTCTAACAAAGCGGGAATCCCGCGATTGCCCGTATACTGCGTATACCCTCTTTGCAAAGAGGTAATCGCCGCCGAGCGTACCCGCCACGGCGTTACGAAATCGGGCTCGCCAACACCCAATGAAATCGCGCCCGGCGTGCTGGATACGATATCAAAAAACTTTCGTATCCCGCTGGGCTGTAACAGTTTTGCTTTTTTATTGACAAAATCTCGCATAGTCTTTTTCCTGTTAAAATGGCGGCACCATGTACGCGTTGACCGCCTTTTTGCTTTACGCTTGCACGGACAAGCGATAATCCTCGTCCTCTCTTTCCGTCAAGTTGCCCTCAATTTTATATTTTTTCAAAATAAAGTGCGTTGCCGTACTGATAACCCCGTCGAAGGTAGAAATTCTTTCGGAAACGAAACGGGAAACCTGCTGCAACGTCTTATCCTCGATAAACACGGCAAGGTCGTACGCGCCGCTCATAAGATACACCGCTTTGACCTCGGGGAAGGAGGCGATTTGCTTTGCAATGCCGTCGAATCCCTCTTTCTTTTTAGGGGTTACTTTTACCTCGATAAGCGCTTCTACCAGCGCGTCGTCCGCCTTTTCGCTGTTGATAATGGCGGTATATTTTACAATGACGCCCCGACTTTCCATATCCGAAATACAAGCCTTTACTTCCGCCTCGTCCACCGACAGCATCGCCGCGATTTTCTTATGCGAAATGCGCGCGTCGTCCGCCAAAATTTTCAATACTTCTCTTTCCAAATCCGTCATAGTTTTTTCCTCCCGTTTTTTGTTTTTTCGTTTTTCCGTCAGTGTAAATTTTCCAAAAACAAACAATCGTACCCCAGCGGTTCTACGAAATCCCTGCCCGTAAATTTTACGTGGTTGAATTTTGCAAAATTAAAAATATGCGTTTTCGTCAGCACGGGGGTAGGCACGTCTAAGGCTAGACAAATCTCGGTAAGATACTCGAAAAATTGCGAATACACCAGCTTTTCGTCCCGTTCAAAAACGTATTGCTGCTTAATCCGTCCTTCCGTCATTAGTTTTGCCCAAATCCGCATCGACCCGCCTCCTTATATACGATATTCCCTATTATACCCTTTTTTGCAAAAAAAGTAAACCGTTTGGGCGCCGTTTTCCTTTTTTCCTTTTCCTTTCATATTCCTAAAAAGTGGTGCATACAGTAAACTATATACTTTGTCTTTTGCAATCGCCCCGCTTTCGTTTTCGATAAAGCTTGGCAAAAAAAGTGTTTTTCATTGAAATTTTGACAAACTATACCTGCTATTATGGAGATACGAATCTATGAAATTTTCCTTACGCAATCCACGCGGCTCACGGCTGTTTGCCGCCTTTGCGCTGATTGTTTGCGCCGCCATCGCCATGCTTTGTACCATCGCTTATTGCGTGCGCATTACAAAGGAAAACATAGAAACGACGGGGGCAGGTACGCCTTCAATCCGTTCTTTACCCATCTATTCCGTGGAAACTACGGAAAAGAAAATCGCCATCAGCTTTGATTGCGCATGGGGAGTCGACCACACCGACGAGCTCTTGTCGATTATGCAAGAACACGATATCCGCTGCACCTTTTTCGCCGTCGAGTTTTGGGTGGAAAAATACCCTCAGTACGCGAAAAAAATCGTCGAAAACGGACACGAACTCGGCACGCACAGCCGCACCCACCCGTATATGAGCAAGCTCTCCAAAGAACAAATTCAGGACGAATTAACCACCTCGATGCAGGCAATCGAAACCCATACGGGGCAAAAAGCGACCCTCTTTCGTCCGCCTTACGGCGATTATAACAACCTCGTGATCGACACCGCTTTTTCGATGGGCTTGTACCCAATCCAATGGGACGTCGATTCGCTCGATTGGAAAAATCTCTCCGCCTCGGAAATCGCCCTGCGCGTAGTAAACGGCGCGAAGAACGGTTCGATTATTCTTTGCCATAACAACGGACTGCATACGGCAAAAGCGTTGCCGACCATCTTTTCCGCCTTAAAAAACAAGGGATTCCAGTTCGTCCCCATCGGCGAGCTAATCTATAAAGAAAACTTTTTTACCGACGTCAACGGCAGACAGCATTTGCGCACGTAAACGCCGTTCGTCTCGTACACGGTACTCATCTTTGACAAAAATATTACACTACTTTGGAGGTTTTTATGAACTACGTAACGGAAAAAAACAACAGAGTCTTTATCATGGGAGAAATCGTCAGCGACGCCGCTTTTTCCCACGAGGTCTACGGGGAAGGATTTTACGAATTCTTCGTCCGCGTGATGCGCCTTTCGGGGCAAGCGGATATCTTACCCGTAACCTTATCCGACCGCCTAATACAAGGCGGTATGCTCGGCAAAGGCAAGACGATTTGCGCCCTGGGGCAATTTCGCAGCTATAACAAAATTGAAAATGGGAAATCAAGATTGATGCTGACGATTTTCATCCGCGAACTTCTTTCTGAGCTCCCCGACAAAAATCCGAACAGCATTTTGCTTAGCGGGTATATCTGCAAACCGCCCGTCTACCGCACCACGCCTTTCAACCGCGAAATCGCCGACGTGCTGATTGCCGTCAACCGCGCCTATAATAAATCCGATTATATCCCCTGTATCGCTTGGGGCAGAAACGCGCGCTTTGTGAAAAATTTGACAGTAGGGGACAAAATCGCCGTTTCGGGACGGATACAAAGCCGAGAATACCAGAAAAAATATTCGGAAACGGACGTAAGAACGATGACGGCGTACGAGGTTTCCGTCTCCAAACTCGCCGCCTTCGATTCGGCGGAAGATTTTGACATCGACAGCGAATTCGATTTATACTCGCTGCAAAAAAACGATCCGCTTTTGGAAGGAGCCGAGGCGGCTGGCGTATAAGAAAGCCCAAAAACGAAGCCCGTGCTTCGTTTTTTTCTCGTCCTTTGTTCTAAATCCAAGCCTTTTCGCATACGATAAAATAGGATTGAAAAGCAAGTTTTAAGGAGATTGTTATGAACGAAGAAATCGAATACGCAGAAATGCTGGAAATACCCGTTTCTACCGTCAACGTAGTACGCAAAACCCGCCGCCGTAAAAAACCGACGCGCGAAAAACGCGAAACACCCCTTTTCGAACTTCCGTTAAAAGACAGCGTCATTGCGCAGGTCAACGAACGGCTAGACGAAACCGATTTGCCCGATCCAAAAACGCCAACAAACGACCCCTTGGACTTGGACGAATCGTTAAACGCTGGCAATTTAGAGTTTGATACGCTTCCCGACCGCATTGATACCGTTCGCTTGCACGGCGAAGAAAAGCGCAGCTTTTTAGAGCGTTTCCGTTTTAAAAAACCGATTACAATGGAAGAGGAAACGGAAAATAAGGGGGGCAGGTACGAGGCGATAGAGGAATCCCCGCAATCCTCACGAAAAATGCAGCTAGTATTGCGGGCAGAATTCGCCCTCGCTTGCGCCTTGTGCGGCACGATTTTCTTAACCAACGTCTTTTTACCCGAAAGCGGCGTCAATACCTTTTTCCGCACCTTGACCACCCCGACGGCGGAAGCCGCCGCCGTGGATACGCGCACCTACGCCGATTTTGAACTTTCGCCGATTATCAGCGAAAACGCAAGCGCCGTGCTCTCTCTTTCCGAAGACGGTGTCCTTTCCCTCAAAGACAAGTGCTGCATCTACCCCGCCGCCAACGGCAGGGTTTGCGAGGTCACGGAAACCGACGGCGTTTACACCGTGAAAATCCAATACTCCGACTCGTTTACAGGCTCGTTCGAAAATTTAGACTACGTATATTACGCCGTCGGCGAGGAAGTAAAAGCCTACGTCCCCGTAGGCTATTCGGAAGGGGAAACGGAAGTAAAAATTACGATGTATTCGTCGGGCAAGGCGTTAAACTGTTTCCGCTTAACGGAAGAAAACTGCCTTGCGTGGACGGAGTCGTAAAGGGGGGAACGCCTTTGTCTTTTTTAAAAAATCCCTTTAAAAAACGGGAGCGGCAGAACACCTGTCGCTCTTCTTCTTATTCCTCTAAAAAGACGCCTTTCCGCCTTTTTCGCCTGCATCCGCTTTTTTTGCTGGTTGGCGTTTGGTACGCCCTCACGGGGGAGCTGTTTTTGTTTTTATTGTGCGCCTTGGTGGCGATTCAGCACGAATGCGCGCACGCCTTTGCCGCTGCAAAACTCGGCTATCGCCTCAACGCCATCGTCTTGATGCCCTTCGGCGCGGTTATCGACGGCGATTTGCGTTCCATCTCCGTCAAAGACGAGATTTTCGTCGCACTCTGCGGTCCGCTTTGCAACCTTCTAACCGCCGTATTTTTTGTCGCTTTATGGTGGATTGCCCCTACCATGTACGCGTTTACCGACGTAGCCTGCTACACTTCGCTATCCATTGCACTCGTCAATATTCTGCCTGCGTATCCCTTGGACGGAGGAAGAATCCTAAAAGGCGTTCTTACCCGTTCCCTTTTAAAAAAACACCCCGACGCCGCCCGTGCCGAACGCAAGGCGGACAGAATTTGCCGCGCGGTTACCTTCTCTTTTTGCGCCCTGTTTTTATTGACCTTTTCCCTGCAATGCGCCAACGGCACGCCCAATCCTTCTTTGCTTTTTTTCAGCGCGTTTTTGCTGGTGGGGGCTTTGGGCAACCGTAACAAAACCGCGGTCTATTCGCGGCTTGATTTTTCCTTTCAAACCGCCTTGCGGCGTGGCGTGGAAATCCGTCGGGTTGCCGTCAGCGGCAACTGTCCTATCAAGGACGTTTTCCGTTTCCTTTCCAAGGACACCTTTCTCGTTTTAGAGTTGTACGACGAAAAGCAGCGCCGCCTTTGCGAAATCACCCAAACCGAGCTATCCGCCCTCTTTATGTCGGCAAAAACCCCGTACGAACCCCTTCAAGACCTCGTTTTTCGCAGGTTGCCGCTTTAAAATAAAGACTTTCTCTATGAAATCAAGCAAAATCTCGTAAAACGGCTTGCCAAATTCCCGCGCGGTATGCTATACTGATACTTGCGTGATTTTCCGCGCCTGTCCGACCAAATCCGAACACAAGGAAACTCCACTAGATGAAGAAAGAAACGAAAAAAGAATGGTTTTTGGACCGTTATTGCAAACAACAGTTCGCCGCTCTCGTCGAAGAGGGAAAGCTCGTCGAATTTTCCTGTGAAAACGAACCCCGTACCGCTTGTGTGGGAAACGTATACAAAGGAAAAGTAACCAACGTGCTTTCAGGCATGAACGCTGCGTTTATAAACTGCGGCTTGGCGAAAAACTGTTACCTTTCGATGGAAGAAACCTACACCGATTGCAGCAAATACGACGGTACCATGGACGAGTTGAACCAAAAAAACCTGGATTTGAAAGTAGGGGACGAAATTATCGTACAAGTTACCAAACCTCCCCGCGGCAACAAGGGCGCAAAGGTTACGACCCACCTTTCGTTCATAGGGAAAAATATCATCTATCTGCCCAATACCGCCTTTTTAGGAATTTCAAGACGTATCGTAGACGAAGCGCAACGCGCCGACGCGCTTGCCACCGCCGAAAAAATGTGCGAACGTAAAAACGAGGGGTTTATCGTCCGCACGAGCGCCCCGCTTTTCCCGCAAAAACAGTTAAAAGCCGAAGTACAGTACCTGAAAAAACTGTATTTAGAAATGACGAATCTTGCAAAAACTTCGCCAATCGGCACCCTTTTATACGAAGACGACGATTTGCCCACGCGGGTTATCCGCGACTGCGTAGGCGACGAGATTTCCATGATTCACGTAGGGGACGAGGCGCTGTACCACCGCCTTTCACATTTGGCAAAAATGCGAAAGGATTTCCCCGCGCGAAAATTAAAATTACACGGAGGCGAGCGCTCTCTTTTCCAAGAATACGGCATTTCGCCGCTGATTACCCAATCACTGCTTCCCAAAGTGCCTTTGGACAACGGCGCGTACCTCGTCATCGACCATACCGAGGCAATGACGGTCGTGGACGTCAATACCGGCAGTTACGTCGGGGAAACGAGCCTGGAAGAGACGGTCTTTTCCGTCAACCTCGCCGCCGCCAAAGAAATTGCTAGACAAGTCCGTCTTCGCAACGTCGGCGGTATCGTCGTGGTCGATTTTATCGATATGCTAAACGAAGAACACAAAACCGCGGTAACGGAAGAACTGCGCGCCTGCCTTGCTTTGGATAAGGCAAAATGCAACGTCCTGCCCATGAGTGAACTTTGCCTTACGCAATTTACCCGAAAACGGGTAGGACAAGAAACCTCGTCCTATTATGAAAAGGTCTGTCCCCATTGCGAGGGCAGCGGCTACGTCCCGCAGGACATCATGACGATAAAAAATCTTCGAGAGAGTATCCTCGATTGTTTTGCCGACGGCTACACCGCCGCCATTATCGATCTAAACGAAGGGGTAATGCAAAAAATATTAGACGAGGGATTGTTCTCTATCGAGGCGAAAAACAGATGGAAGGAGAAACGAATTTATTTTATCCCCCACAAGACCTACGCCCCCGCCAGCTTTACCGTCCGAGGCGACAACGCCAACGTCTTAACGTTGCCAGCAAAAGCACAAATCTTATATTGACCCTAAAAAGAGCGTTCGCGCTCTTTTTGTTTTATCTATACCAGGTACGAAACGAACAAAAACGAAGGCACCATGTACGCGTTGAATCCCGTCTTTTTTCTGTTTTTTCTCCATTTTTTACCTGTATTCGCTTGCTTTTTCTTTGTATAAACGCTTTACAACCGAAAAAGAAAATGTTATAATAGATAACGAACGACTGTATTTTATAAATATTTATAAAATAACGAGCAACAAAAGAACCATTTTCAAGGAGAACGCAATGGAAGAAACCATTCAAAAAGAAGAAGGCGTCAGCTTAGTAGACGTTTTGCGCTTGCTTCTCAGCAAGATCAGAATTCTAATTTTGGTAATGATCATCGGCGGTATGGCAGGCGGTATCTTCGCGGTATTCCGTACCTACGGCGTAGATTACTACGGTACGGTTGACCCTATCGAGTTTTACGTCAACCCTGAAAACCCCAAGGAAATCGAAGGGGAAAGCAGCCAATACAGCGTATACGGCGCGTACGGCAGACACGTTATGGACAATATGGTGAAATTGCTTTCTTCAGAAAGCTTTGCCGAAAAATTGATGCTTAACGGTGAAAATTTGCCCAACCCTAAAGGCTGGACGGACGACGAAGAAAAATCCAAAGAGCTTGCCGAAAAAGTAGCGTTTGCGCAAGAAAAAATCGACGCGGCAACCAAAGCAGAAGAAACGGTCAACACCGCCAATACCGACGTAAAAGACTCCCTTGCCGCGCTCGAAAAGGCGTGGGATCTCGTCGTTTGCGATCTCCCTGATTACAAAGATATTTCGTACAGCGACGCAGCCTACGAAAAGCACTTTGAAACCTTAAAGACGAAGGTCGGCGCTTCCAACGGCTATATCATGGCGCTCGAAGGCGCGCACGAACATTACGTTTTGGCAAGCGAAGCGGCAAAGAGTGCGAAAGCGATTGCAAAAACGGCAAAGGACGATGCGGAAACTTATACCGAAGCGGCTTTGGAAGTATGGCGTTCGACGGACAAATACGCAAGCGAGTTGTATAAATACTCCTCTACCGTCACCTATACGTATTTGGAAGAAGATGCAGACATTGAAGACGCAAACAACCTTGCGCGCAGTTTCATCTACGTAGAAATTTCCGTCCTCAACGACAAAGAGTTCGCAAACGAACTCTACGAACGCATCAAGACGGTCGTTCCTCAATACGTAGAAGAAAACATGACCGTTCCCGCTGGGTATACGGGTACGAACTGTCAAAGGGTTACGCGTATGGACGCGCCCGAACTGACGAACAAGTACTACACGATTACCGAGGCGATCAAATATGCGCTTATCTTTGCGGCGATCTCCCTCGTCGTGGCTTGTATTGCCGTGATTATCATCGACAAATCGGATAAGAAACTTCGCGACTACGAAGTGGTTTCCAAGAAATTCAACGTTCCCATCCTCGGCGTTATCCCGACCATTGACGAATTGGTAGACGAATCCAACGCCAAGAGAAAGGGCGTGAAAACGCATAAAAACGATACGGAGGTGCAATAATGGGTCTCTTCTCTAAATTCACGGGAAAACTTTCCAATCACTCGCACGACAAACGCGCGGCAAAAGCCTCCCAAGCCCGTAAACACCACTCGCACAGAGCCGAATATCTTCTCAACGAAGATACTCCCTTTGACGTAACGGAAGCTTTCCGTAATTTGAAAGCCTCCCTTTCCGTTTCCGTCCCGAAAAAAGAGGGCGGTGTGGTATTGATGACGACGTCGGCGTACCCCGAAGACGGGAAGACGACGGTTACGGCAAACCTCGCTTTGATGTTCGCCCTTTCCAACGCATCCGTCGTTTTGGTTGACGCCGAT